>JASJBF010000062.1 GCA_030066685.1 Kiloniellales bacterium
CGGATTGGGTCATGGGCGGCACCTGTTCCTTGGCGTTCGGAGGAGAGCTATCGGCCAAGGAGGTGGACGTGTTCAAGCCGTGGGAGCTAGCAAAAGCTGAGCCGGGGATTATTGCAGCGACGAAAAGAGCCGGAGGTAGTGTCCAGAATCTTTCGCACTTTGTGCTTGGGGACTGGTGGCCGATCCGGTCAGGCAATCATCTCCTTCTGTCTGAGCAGCTGCATGTTCATGTAGCGCTTCAGTGACCACTTGGTTCCTGCGATGTGCCTCAACCTGGCCGCGGCCAGGTTGAGGGCCGATTGGCCGTCGGGGAAGGCGCCGACCACGCGGGTTCGCCTTCGGATCTCGCGCATGATCCGCTCCAAGGGGTTGTTGGTACGGATCCGGCGCCAGTGCTCGTCGGGGAAGGCGTAGTAGACCAGGGTCTCATCCACTGTCTCCTCGAGCCACTGGGCCACCTTGGCAAGCCGCATGGCCTTTAGCTTGGCGACGACCTCCGTCGCCTTGGCTTGGGCCGCCTCGCGGCTCTCCTGGGCATGGATCGCCTTGAGCATGAGCGAGACCTCGCGCATCTTGCTGCTCGGCACGTGGCTAAAGGCGTTCCTGTACCAGTGCACGACGCAGCGCTGCCATCGAGCCTCAGGATAGAACTCGGCCACGCTCTCCACGAGACCCAGGCAGGCATCCGAGACCACCAGCTCGACGCCCTTCAGCCCCCGCTCCTTGAGGTGCTTGAGGAACGCGCTCCAGCCTTTCTTGTCCTCCTTGGCACCCTCGCAGATACCGAGGATCTCCCGGTAGCCGTCGGCGTTCACGCCGATCGCCACCAGCAAGGAGACGTTCCTGACCTCACCGGCCCAGCTGCGCTTCAAGACGATGCCATCCAGGTAAAGGTAGGGGTGTGTCCCCGAGATCGGCCGGTTCCGCCAGGTCGCGATCTGGGCATAGATCTTCTTGTTCAGATTCGAGACCGTCCCTGGCGAGACCCGCGTACCCCACAGCGCCTCGGTGATATCCTCAACACGGCGAACCGAGACGCCGGCCAGATACATCTCGATTAGAGCCTCCTCGACCGAGCTCTCGCGCCGGCGATAGCGCTCGATGATCGCCGTCTCGAACGTCTGACGACGCAGCTTCGGGACCTTCAGTGTCACCTCGCCGGCCGTCGTGTGAAGCTTGCGATCGTAGCTGCCCGCCCGCGTGTCCTGACGAGCCTCCGTGCGCTCGTAACGCCCAGCACCCACAAGCCGATCCGCCTCGGCCTCGAGCAAGGCGTTCAACGTCTCCTCCACGCTGCCGCGCACGACGTGCTTCAGGTGATCTTGGATCCGCTCGTCGTCAATCCGGATGACGTTCGACAAACCCTTCGTGCTATCCTCTTCCATGGTGGCTCCTCTCCTCTGGGGCGGTTGATTTCGGCAAAACCAGCCTAACCAGATTCGGGGGCCACCAACCCCCACTCAAATGTGCGAAAGATTCTTTACGTCATCTCATCCATTGAAAAGCGGACGTCACTCCCCGGAAGGTCCGAAACTTGGGGCGAAGCGGGACTCGAACATCAGCCGGTGTCAGGGTCGTTCTCGGCTATACAGAGACACCCTAACTGGCCGCATGCTTTGTCCGGTTGCCCCGCTATGGCGGACACTTGGCACCGACGAAGAATACCGGCTTTGGCACGACGGGAGACATAGAACTGCGCTGGAACCGCTCTTTCCTCTGGTTCCAGCTCTTTCCGCGACCACAGTCCTCTACTGTCCCACCTTGATCCAGCTTCGCCCGCTTGAACTCTGACCGTCGGTTGGCCGACATTCATTCCCCGAGCACCGAGTACCGGGAGCCACCCCATGACCCAAGCCGCCTTCGGGTCCCTCCTGGGCGAAATCGCAACCGCCATCGCCGAGCGGCCGCTGGACGACGCGCTCCAGGCCTTCCTCAACGCCGAATACCCGGCCGAGGGCGAGGTGGTGGCGCGGATCGCGGCGCTCTGCGTGGAGGGCGAGGCCGAGGGCTGGGTCTGCGGGCGCGAGGCCGGGGGCATCGCCTTCGGGCGGGTGATCAGGCCGGGCGGCGCGGCCGGGCGCTTCTCGGTCGACGTGGTCCGCATGGCCGATATCGAGGGCCCGCACCACCGCCACCCCAAGGGCGAGATTGACCTGATCCTGCCCCTGGAGGGCGCGCCGGCCTTCGACGGCGTCGCCGCCGGCTGGTCCGTCTTCCCGCCGGGCAGCGCCCACCGCCCGACCGTCACCGGCGGCACCGCCCACGTCCTCTACCTCCTGCCCGAGGGCGAGATCGAGTTCACCGGGGCCTAGAGCGGGATGATTTGAAGTTAATTGGACTTCAAATCTGAATCCCGCTCTATTTCAACAGTTTAGAGCACGATTCAGATATGAGGTTGGTTCAACCTCATATCATCGTGCTCTAGGGGCGGGTCTTCTCTCGCTGCCCGGGTTCCCCTCCTCTGTCATCACCGGGCTTGACCCGGTGATCCATGGTGCAAGCGGCACGATGGATGCCCGGATCAAGTCCGGGCATGACAGCAGAGTGACGCCGCCGCCGCCGCGAGGTCCCGGCCGGCTGCCGCGGCCGCGCTCAGTGCTCGTGCAGCTTGCCGTCGAGCGCCTTGGCCTCCAGCTCCTTCTTCTGCGCGAGGTCGTTCAGGATCTCGAGATAGATCGACACGGCCTGCCCCCAGGTGCTGGTGACGCCGGCGGCGAGGGTCGCCGCAACGAGTTTCCTCTCGTCCATCTGAAAGCTCCGAAAGCGGAAAGGGCGAAGGACGTCAGGATGGCCGAGCGCCGCCGCCGCGGCAAGCCGGGCCCGGACGCAAAGGCCGGGCGCAAAGGCCGGGCGGGCAAGGCGGCCCTAGAGCGGGATGATTTGAAGTTAGTTGGACTTCAAATCTGAATCCCGCTCTATTTCAACAGTTTAGAGCACGATTCAGATATGAGGTTGGTTCAACCTCATATCATCGTGCTCTAGGGCGTGACGACCCGCCGCTCCCGTTCGCCGTGCAGGCGATCGCGTTCCTCCGAGAGCGCGTTGACCCTGACGATCACGGCGTCCAGCGCCGCGGTATCGAAGACGCGGGGGGTCTCGCCCGGTTCGAAGACGCGGTCGATCGATCTCTCCAGCTCCCGGAGGATGCGCTCCTCGACATCGAAGGCCTTCGGGTAATTGTCGACAAGGAGACCGATCATGATCTGCTGCCTGGCCGCGCCGATCCGTTCTGCGACCTTGGGGGAGCGAAAACGGCGGAGGGTCTCGGGCAGGTTCTCCCGCCCGTCCTCGACCCGCTCGAAGCCGCGGCGGATCCAGCGCGCGGCGAGGGCCTTGTTCTCCGCGACCTCGCGCCGCGGACCGGTGCCGTGCGCCGCGTATCCGCCCTCTATCATCGCGCGCAGGGCCTCCAACTGCGATTTCCGCGCCGCCATGAGGTGGTAGCTCGGAAAGCGGTCGTCCTGCGCCGCCAGCTCTTCGTCGATGAGGACGAGCTGCTGGTCCAGCTGCCAGCGGGCGTAGCGGCCCCGTTTGATGTCGGTGTTGATGATGCCCGCCAGGTTCCCGCCGATCGCGTCGGCCAGAAGGTCTTCGCCGGCCTCGATGAAGCTGCGGGCCCAATCCCGATACCCCTGCGCGATGGCGATCAGGGTCTCCATGCGATCGCGATGATCCTCCGTGACGAGCTCATCCGGGATCCGGACCCTGCGCGCCAGCGCGGCGCTCAGCCGGTCGAACTCGGGCCGAAGCTCGGCCGAGAGCCGCCGGCCCTGCGCGACGGCCGTGACCGGCGCCATCGCCCGGTCCCGCAGGGCCCTGGCGAGGTCCTGATACCCGACCGTCCGCGTGATCAGGGCATCGAATCGCCGGCTGATGTCCTTAACCTGCCCCGCATAGGCGGCGGTCCTGGCCAGGTTTTGACGCTCTTCCGGCGTGACGGGCGGCCGGCTGCAGGCCAGCAGCAGCCCGAGCAGGACGAGAAGGGGCGCGCCCCGGCCTATCCTCTGCAACGACAGCATGGTCCCCCTCGTCCTGGTTGCAACTCACCGTAGCGCGGACTCCTAAAGAATCGCCGAATCCCCGGCCCCGCGGCGGCGCCGCCCCCCGCCCGCCGCCTCGTGCCCAAGGGCGAGGTCGCGCTCACCGGGGACCAGGAGCTGCCCACTTCTCGACTGTCATGCCCGGACTTGATCCGGGCATCCATCGTGCCGCTGCTCCAGGGATCACCGGGTCGCGCGAAGCGGTGCGAAGCACCGGGCTACGCCCCGTACGCGCCCCGCTGATGACAGCTGAGAAATCCGGCATGACGGCCGAGGCGTGGCGGCGCCGGCGCCGGGCGCCATCGAATGGGTCGTTGTCAACGCGCCTTGGTATTAAGCGGCATGGAGTCGACTCGTCTTTCCGCGCCCCTTTGCGCAGAAATCCCGTGCCGTCGACCTGACTTAAACCTGCGAAGCTGCAGATTAAAACTTTGACGGGCATCAAGGTAAGGGCGGTTCTCCTGCGCTAGTCTTCGCACAAGAATGAACAGAATAATCTCATAGGAGGAGGGCATGAGACGGGTGACTTTTCCAGGGATCGTGATGCTGGGCGCGCTGCTTCTCGCGGCACCGCTGTTGTCCGGCTGCTCGGTCGGGATGGCCGCGGCGGGCACGGAGGATCCCAATCTGGCGGTCTGCAAGGCGGGCGCCACCAGGCTCGACATCGAGCGGGAACTGGGCGGGCCCAGGGACACGACCCAGCACGACGACGGCTCCCTGGAGTGCGTCTATGAATACGAGATCGGCAACGAGCCTTCGCCCGGGCGCGCGGTCGTGCATGGCACCTTGGATGTCTTGACCTTCGGGATCTGGGAGCTCGTCGGCACCCCGATCGAGGCCCTGCAGGGCACGAAGTACGAGATGACCGTGGTCTACGGCCCCGACGGGATCGCCAAGTCGGTCAAGACCGAGAAGCTCGATACCACGCCGCCCAAGGACGACGAGAGCTGACGAACATCGGGGGCCTGCGCGGTGGCGCGGCCGCCGGGCCCCATCCCTCCCGCGGGCGGCGGTCGCCCGCCCTTTTGCAGTGCCGATCAGGTCCGGGATTCCGAGTATTTGACGTCCTGGACGACGCCGTCGGCCCCCAGGAGCACCTGCAGGACCGTCGCCCCCTGGTGGACGTCCATCTCCAGGAAGCCGACGGAGACCTGGGTGTGCGAGTAGGAATAGACCAGGGCCCGCTCGGCCGGCGCATCGATCAGGGGCCGGGCGAGCTCGCCGTTCGGCGGGCCCATCATGGCGATCACGTCTTCTCTGGTCGACTCCCCGACCTCGATGTCCCGGCGCTTGCCCGGATCGAAGCTGGTGTGGTCCACGGGATAGGAGCTGACGAACTCGTAGCCGACGAGGCCGCGCTCGACGAAGTGGCAGACCAGGACGCGCGCCGGCGTGGCGCCGCCGACCACGGCCTCTTCGGTGCTGGAGTAGGAATAGACGATCATGTCGACCATCCGGCCGTCGCGCTGCTGGGAGCCGGTCGACCAGGGCTTGCCGTAGCGCGCCAGGACCTCGCTCTCCGTGGTCTGCCCGATCACCAGGGAGCCGCGCGCGGGCCGGACGAAATCCCGCCCCGAGGAGGCCGTGCAAGCGGTCAGGAGCGAGACGAAAGCGAGCGCGAAGACCGCGCGCCAACCCACGCCTTGCGTCGGCGTAAAGAGGTAATTTTTCTGAAATGCGCGCCCTCTTGTCATGACGGCGACCCCCTTAAGTTGTGGCAAACTTGGGTCTTCTACGCCGGCCTCCACTGTCGTCGAATGGTCATAAAGGTGTTCTTTCGGCCGAAGACAACCTCGTAGATCCGGCCATAGTTGGCGCCATGAAGCCATGACGGAGATCATGCTTTTCGCCGATTGAACGGCGCCGGAAACGGTCGCTTGCGGGCCGGTCTCCGCCCTTCTCGATCGAGCCCGGACTGCCTCCAAGGGCCGACGCCCCCCGCCCAAGCACGCGACCGCGTTCACGGTGAGGAGGGGCGGGAGGTCTCTCGCCGCCCGGGTTCCCCTCCTCTGTCATCACCGGACTTGATCCGGTGATCCATCGTGCCGCTGCGCCATGGATTGCCGCGTCAAGCCCGGCAATGACGGCGGTGTGGTGGAGGGGCGGCAGATTCCCCCTGCAGCTTTTCCGCTGGACGCGGGCCGCTGGTGCGCAAGAATCGCCCGACAACAAGAAACAGCCGAAAGGGGAGGCGCAAGGTGGAGTTTCCGCGCGACTACAACGCGGCGGTCGATTTCGTCGACCGCCACCTGGCGGAGGGCCGGGCCGGGAAGCTCGCCTTCGTCGATCCCGAGCGTGCGCTCACCTACGGCGAACTGGCCGCGGCCGCGGCTACCTCTACCTTCGCAACGATGTCCGGACCCAGTACTCGGTGGCGAGCTCGCTCGAGATCGTGACGGGCTGTACGACCACGATACCGAGCCCTCGGGTCCCCCTGGCCGGCGCGATCGCCCGGACTCCCGGCACCAACGAGCTCGGCATCAGCCGGAGCCTGAGCGCCAGCGCCTGCCGCTTCAACGGGGCGTATGCGATCGACATCGTCCTGAACGTCCGCGTCTCGGAAGCCACGTCACCCGGCTCCGACACCGTCGAGCTCGGCCCGGACGGCGAAGGCCGCGTCTGCCTCGAGACGAAGTCCCTGACACCGACCGGCGACTGACACGACCGAGGTCACGGGGGAGGAGAGGCGGCTCCCCCGCTCTCGAGGTTCTCTTTCCTGTTATGGCCGGAGCGCGGTCGCGCGGCGCTTCCCGGCGGCTGGCCCGGATCAGTACAGTGAAGGACCCACCCCGCTCGAAGACCTTGCCGCCTGAAAGGCGCCCTCGACCCCACCCGCGACCGGAAGCCACAGCCCGACGGCCGCTTGCCGATGGGGCTGGGGAATGCGCCTAGAGCAGCCCGCGTTCAGGTGAACGCGGATAAGCTGCTCTACCTATATGGAATAGATCAAATTATCCCCGCTCAACTGATTCCAGTTGAACGGGGTTTGATCTAGAGCCGGATGACATGACGCCGATCCGGCTTCATGTCTGAATCCCGCTCACTTTCGATTTTCCAGAGCACGATTCAGACAGGAGGTCGATTCGACCTCATGTCATCGTGCTCTGGACGCCGTCGGAAGGTCGCGCTCCTCCATCGAGGCCTTCCACCACCGGATGAGCCCGGCCTTGTGATCGGCGATCGCGTTCACCGACTCCGCCATGAGGTCGACTTCGTCGCGGCTGCCGGGCCGCGTCGCGATCCGTTCTGTGGGGTCCTCGTCGGCCACGCGGCCGAGCAAGTCCATCATGCGCCGCAATGGCCGCGTGATCTGTAGGGTGATCCCCACGGCGAATAGGACGCCGAGCGCCGTCGCGGTCAGCACCATCCAGAGCATGTTCCTCGCATTGGACCGCGACGATGACTCGATCTTCGCCGTGATCTCGGCCTCCAGTCGATCGGCCGCCTCAACTTCGCTGTTCACTGTTGGCACGATCGAATCGGCCGCCGCGCGCATCTCCTTCGACAGCCGGTCGATCCGATCGTTCTGTTCGACCAGAGCAAGGAAATCCCTGCGGTACTGATTCAGCAAGGCAGTCAGCCTGGATTTGTCCTCTTGCGATATGTCGGATCCTTCAACCTGATCGGTGATGCCTTGCCATTCGCGCAGCGCCATCTCGACGTACTGCTTGTCGTCCCTGAGAAGGTAGTCCTTCTCGCGGCGTCGAAGTTGAAGGATATTGGTCTCCATATCGGGGATGTAATGCGCCCGCAGGATTGCTTCGATCCGGTGCGCGGCGTCCCGGAACGGCCCTTTGCCTCCTTGAATGTTCTCCTGCGCCAAGACCCTTTCGCTGTAGCCCTGGAAACTCCGCTCATAGGCGCCGAGCTCTTCGATGAGCGCGGACTTGATGCCTGGCGCCAGTCCCGAGTCCTCGACATCCTGGCGGAGCCCCGCGAGGAGCGTGAAGACCTGGTTGCGGTAGGCCTCTTCCCGTCTCAGGCCGAGATCCTTTTCTCGCCGGCGGACCTGCAACAGTTGCAGATAGGGGCTGCTGACCTTGAACTCTCCGGCGAGGTCTTCCAGTTCGTGGACCACGTCGCGGAAAGCGCCCTGCAGGCCGGAATTGTGGTCCAGCCCCTTCTTGCGCCAAGCCTCCGCAATCGCCTCGAAGCGCTCATGGTAGACCTCGATCAGCCCCGCGAATTCCCGGGCGACCTCGCGGGAGTCCTCGTCGATCCGGCCCAGGTCCGCCGTCAGCGCGCGGACCGCCTCGACGCGGTCCGACACCTCGGTCGCGAAGGCCTCGTCGCGATGCAGTAGGAAGTTCTTCTCAGCGCGACGGGCTTCCAGCATGCCGGCCTGGATCTCGAGCAAGAGGTCCTTTCTGGCGTCATGGACATCGATCAGCATTCGATAGTCGGCGAGCGAGCGTTCCAGGGTGCTGTGGTATTGCCAGATGACCGCCAGAAAGAGCAGGCCGACCAAACCGAAACTGATTCCGATCTTCTCGCCGATACGCAGTTTTCTGAAGAGATTTACCATCGTCTTGCCCTCGCATAGGCCGGTGAGATCCCGGAGGCCGCCGCCTCCTCACGGCACAGGAAAAACCCTTGGCACGACTGACGGCCGGTCGCATTGAGTCAGATCATGCGGCGGAAGCCCGCCCCGGCCTCCGGCTTTCGGGGCTGAGGGGTCCGGTCTAGCACCCTTTCCGGCTGTGCTTTGAATGCGGCAGGGAAGGCGAACTATGACCCCAGTCGGAAGTCGATGACATCGAGCCCCTAGTGCTTAGCAACACTGCTTGATGTGCGTCATTGCATCGAAATCAAGCCCACCGAAAAGTCGGTCACCATTTCAATTCAGAGAGCCGGGGCGGGCGTCAATGCTCCCATTCTGTCTTGTCCGCCGGCGGATAGCCGGATTGATAACGGTGGTTGCCTCCTTGCTCACAGGGGGATGCTTTCCGTTGGGAACAATAGAATCTGATGTGCCGGAAGAGGTGGATTCGGCAGTGGTTCAGCTTAACAAAGGAGTCACACAGGCCGAAGTCCGAGAAATTCTCGGCTCGCCGTACTTCCAGAACGAACCCCTTCGCATCGAAGCCTACCGCAAGTCTGGATCTGACTACCGCGGTATGTGGGCTATCGTCATGCCGGTGTGGGAGGCCGTCGACAGACACGCATACCATTTCTTCATCGCCTACGATGAGAGGTGGAAAGTCCTTGACTGGCAGGTGGGGGCCGGCTCGGGCCGAGTAGAGGTGGCAGACTTCGTGCTCGTTGCCGCATCGAACCGCATAGGCCCCTTTGTGCAACACACTCGCCCAGAGGTCCTCCTTGCCACGAAGCAGATGAGCCAGGAGGCGTTGTCAAAGCCACCGAGGCCAGGCACGTGCGCACTGGTACTTCTGTCAGACCCCTCTGCGATGGAACGTGTGCTAGTCGACGGCGTCGAGTTGGTCGATCATGGCTGGGCGACACGTTGGAAAAGACTGTCCGATACGTTCTCAAGGCACGAGGTTGATGCCGGAGAGCACGCGCTTGAAGTCGCTCAGCAAAGCGTGTCAGGGAGGTTTCGCCAGAAGTTCTCATGCAGTTCTGGAACATTCACATTTGTAAGACTTGAGGCTCAGATCATCCCTGACTTCTGGACTTTGTGGGGATTCGCCCAGGAAGGGCAGATTGTCATCACGACAGAACCTCCACCAAACACGAACGAGTTGCGGCAGATCCTTGCGAACGGCGATGACTGGTATGGTTTTCCCGAGAACCATTATGCAATCGCAGCAGATCATCGGGCGAATGCTCCCGACCCTGGAACTAAGAGCAGGGAGCCTTAACGGCAAGTTCTGGCTAAACCGCGAAGTCGTGATTGGTCGGAGGCTTTGTCCGCTTGTTCCTCAATAGGAGACATTCGTTGCCGGTGATGAACAGGAGCGTCGGTTCAACGGCGGATTTGGAGCTGCGCCGCAGCGCCGCGCGCTTTCCAGTCCGGCTCTTTTCGTCGCTGCAATAATCCCCGGCTCAGCTTTTGCTAGCTCCCACGGCTTGAACACGTCCACCTCCTTGGCCGATAGCTCTCCTCCGAACGCCAAGGAACAGGTGCCGCCCATGACCCAATCCGCTTTCGAACCCTCATCGGCGAGATCGCAACGGCCATCGCCGAGCGGCCGCTAGACGACGACCTCCAGGCCTTCCTCAACGCCGCGTACCCCGCCAGGGGCGAGGTGGTGGCGCGGACCGCGGCGCTCTGCCAGGAGGGCGAGGCCGAGGGCTGGGTCTGCGGGCGCGAGGCCGGGGGCATCGCCTTCGGCCGGGTGATCAGGCCGGGCGGCGCGGCCCGGCGCTTCTCCGTCGACGTCGTCCGCATGGCGGACATCGAGGGCCCGCACCACCGCCACCCCCCAATCGCCAGTTCGGGGGCGAGATCGACCTGATCCTGCCCCTAGAGGGCGCGCCGGCCTTCGACGGTGTGACCGCCGGCTGGTCCGTCTTCCCGCCGGGGAGCGCTCACCGCCCGACCGTCACCGGCGGCTGCGCCCACGTCCTCTACCTCCTGCCTGACGGCGAGATCGATTTCACCGGGGACTAGGGGCGGGCCTTCTCTCGCTGCCCGGGTTCCCCTCCTCTGTCATCACCGGGCTTGACCCGGTGATCCATCGTGCCGCTGCGACATGGATTGCCGGGTCAAGCCCGGCAATGACAGCGGTGTGGTGGGTCGTGGCAGCGCCCCCTGAACCTTTTCCACTGGACGCGGGCCGCCGAAAGGCAAGAATCTTCCCACAACCAAGAACAAGGCAAAGGGGAGGCGCAAGGTGGAGTTTCCGCGCGACTACAACGCGGCGGTCGATTTCGTCGACCGCCACCTGGCGGAGGGCCGGGCCGGGAAGGCGGCCTTCGTCGATCCCGAGCGTGCGCTCACCTACGGCGAGCTGGCCGCGGCCTGCAACCGCCTGGGCAACCTGCTCGCCGACGCCGGCATCGGTCGCGAGGCCCGGGTCGCAATGCTGGTCCTCGACACCGTCGACTTCCCGGTGATCTTCTGGGGCGCGATCAAGGCCGGGGTGGTGCCGGTCGCCCTCAACACCCTGCTCACCACCGAGCACGAAAAAGGCGGACACTAACGCGTCCGCCTTCCTCTCAAGAACAATAGAGATTTTTTGCCTTTGAAAGGCTTGTTAACGGGTAGTGCTCGATCCCTAAGCGGCTAACTTGGGAGCCCACCGAATAGCAAGCGCGGCGGGCTTTTTCTCCACCCAGATTGAATCTAACGTGTCTTCGTCTCTTGTCAACAATAGATGCTTGGCTTGCTATTTGATTGCTGTTTGGAGTTAGAATTACAAAATTGTTCTTTTGAAAGGGCGTCATATAGGAGAAAGGTCTTATGTATCGCTTGGGCCTGGATCTGGGCACGAATTCCATCGGCTGGTGCGCATTGCGGTTGGATGAAGAAAACCAGCCCAATGGGATCTTGGCTGCTGGTGTGCGTCTCCTTACCCCTAATCAGGAAGCGGGACGCGATCCGCAGAGCAAGACTTCGCTTGCCGCCGACAGGCGCGCCGCACGTTCGGCCCGGCGCCGTCGGGACCGCTTCCTGCGCCGGCAAAAGCGGTTGATGAAGCTGCTGGTCGATGCAGGTCTGATGCCCGAAGACGAAGCCGGCCGCAAGAATCTCGAGTCTCTGAATCCCTACGAGCTCCGCGCAAGGGCCTTGGACGAAGCCCTGCAAGCGCACAGTCTTGGCCGCGCATTCTTTCATTTAAACCAGCGCCGAGGATTCAAATCCAACCGGATCGCCGATGCGGATGACTCCGACAAAGGAGTTGTGAAGGAGGGTATGCGTGCGCTGGAGGAGGCCTTGAAGGCGGACGGCGCTCGCACGCTTGGCGAGTTCCTTTGGCAACGCCACCGGAAGCGCAGGCCCGTTCGTTTCCGGCCCACGGCCAAGGGAAGCAAAGTTCTCTACGATCTCTATCCGAAGCGGGATCTGGTTGAGCACGAGATCGACGCCATCTGGACTGCTCAGAAACCTCACCACCCGCAACTGACGGACGAGTTGCTCGCGCAGATAAAATACGTCGTGATAGGCCAAAGGGACTTGAAGAAGCCGGCCGTCGGACGTTGCACTTTCCGGCCTGAGGAGCCACGTGCAGCCCGCGCCCTGCCGGTCTTTCAGCGGTTCCGGATTCTCCAGGACCTTTCCAGCCTCGAGATCGAGCGCCCTGGCATCGGCAGCCGAAAGCTCTCCGTCCAGGAGCGCGATGCGCTGGCCAGCTTGCTTATGTCGCAAGCTTCCCAGGTCAAATTCGAAAAGATGCGCCGGGCGCTGAAGCTATCGGAGGACGCGCGCTTCAACTACGAAGCTAGCCACAGGAAGGGGTTCGATCCCGATCTGACGGCCGCGCGCCTCGCGCACAAAGACGCCTTCGGCAGAGGCTGGCGCTCTCTTGGGCGGGACCGGCAAAGCGAAATCGTCGAAAAGCTGCTGTCCACCGCCGACGAAGACGTTTTGCTCGCCTGGTTGGAGCAAGACTGCGGCCTAGAACCGGCGAAGGCCGAAGAGGCCGTCAACCTCCGGCTGCCCCAGGGACACTCCAACCTGGGCGGCACCATTCTGGTCGACCTCGTCGACGTCTTGGAGACCGAGCAGCGTGAGGCCATCGATCCGGCCACGGGCGAGATCTTCGCCGCCCCACTCACCTACGACGAGGCCGTGAACCGGCTCGGCCTGCATCATTCCGATCATCGTCCCGGTGAACTCCTGAAGGAGCTTCCGTACTACGGTGACGTGATGAAGCGTCATGTAATCGAGGATCTGAAGGCGCCCGAAGAAAGCCAGGATTTCAGAGGCCGGGTACCGAACCCGACGGTGCACATTGCGCTCAACCAGATGCGTCGCCTCGTCAATGCGCTGATTGCGGAGCACGGTCCGCCCAGACAGGTCGTCATAGAGCTAGCGCGGGAATTGAAATGGAACAAGAAGCGCAAGGAGGAATACAACCGCCAGCTTGCAGACAATACCAAGGCCAATGAACGCCGCCGCGTGAAGCTTGCGGAACTAGGACAGGACGACAACGGCGAGAACCGACTGCGCTTTCGCCTCTACGAGGAACTGCCGCCGGACGAACGTGTCTGTGTATATACGGGCAAGCCGATCAGCTACGGGATGTTGTTTTCGGACCAGGTCGAGATCGACCACATTCTGCCCTTCTCGAAGACACTGGACGATTCCTTCGCCAACAAGGTGCTCTGCCTTCGTGCGGCCAACCGGCGGAAGGGCAATCGTGCGCCGGCGGACGCTTACTCGGGTGACGAGCTCCGGGAGATCGCCGAACGCGCCGAGCGTCTATTCAGGCCGAAGACTTGGCGATTCCAGCCCGACGCCATGGAGCAATTCGAAGACAAGGGTGGTTGGCAGGCCCGCCACCTGACGGACACGCAGCACATGGCACGGCTGGCCAAGGCCTATCTCGCGCATGTCTGCCCGGACGTCTGGGCCGTGCCCGGCCGCATGACCGCCATGCTTCGTGGTCTCTGGGGTCTCAACGGTCTGTTGGGTAACGAACCGGCGGAGGAGAGGGCGAAGAGCCGAACGGACCACCGGCACCACGCCATCGACGCGTTCGTAATTGCCTGCACTGAACGCCGCCTGTTGCAGCGCATCGCCCAGGAAGCGGGCCGCGCCGAGGAGCTCCAACTCCACAGGCTTTTTGGGGTAGAGGGCGTGCCAGCGCCCTTTGACGGCTACCGCGACACCCTGCGTGAGGTGGTTCGGTCCATCTTGGTGTCACACAAGGCCGATCACGGGCCCCAGGGGCAACTGCATGAGGAAACCGCGTATGGCTCGGTGGACGAGGAAATCGACGGCAAGCGGTTCAACCTGGTCACACGCAAGCCTATTGCCTCCTTGACCGAACGAGAGATTTTCCAGGTCCGCGATCCCGCTTGGCGGGCCCGCCTCATGGATCTGGCTGAGAAGGTCAAGGTAGACGGGAGCAAGCTCTCCGAGGCGCTCGAAGAATTCGGCCGGAGACACGGCATCCGTCGCATCCGCGTCCTGAAGACCGAAAAATCGGCCATCACCGTCAGACATGGTAGCAGAAGGGAATACGAGAAGGCCTATGTGCCGGGGGACAATCACCGTATGGAGATATTTCAGTTGCCTGGCGGAGAGTGGGACGGTGAGGCGGTTTCGGTATTCCAGGCAAACCAGCATAGCTGGACGCCGGAATGGCGGAAGCGGCATCCTGACGCAAAGCTGATCATGCGTGTGCACAAGGGCGATGTGCTGGACGCGGAACTTGGCACAGCGTCACGATACTGGGTCGTCTACAGAATCAATCCGGCCGCCAACCGGTTCTGGGTCGCGCCGCATGAAGATGCCGGCGACCAATCGACACGCTCATGGCAAAGGCCGACCATCAAGAGACTGCAGGATTCCAACGCACGTCGCGTCCGGGTGGACACGCTGGGGCGGGTTCACCCGGTGGAGGAGCGGCCATGATCGGGAGGGTCGTGGAGATCGCGTCGGACGGACGGCACATCGCCAAGGACCGTGGGTTTATGGTCGTCCGGGAAGCCGGTGCGGAGGTTGGCCGGGTGCCGCTCGATGATCTGGCAGCGGTCATCGGCAACGCCCACGGACTGACGTACTCCACTAATCTGATCACGGCCTTGGCCGAACGCTCCGTGCCCTTTGTCCTCTGCGGTCCTCATCACCGGCCTGTGGCCTTTCTCTGGCCCGTCGAAAGCCACCACATGCAGGCCGGGCGCATGGCGGCCCAGGCCGCCGCGGCCAAGCCGTTGAAAAAGCGGCTCTGGCAACAGCTCGTTCGGGCCAAGATCGAACAGCAAGCGGCCGCTCTGCGCGCGGTTGGCGCCAAGGCGGGTGGCTTCGGGCTGCTGGCCCGGAAAGTCAAGTCCGGAGATCCCGAGAACGTGGAGGCCCAGGCGGCCCGCCGCTACTGGCCGTTGTTCTTCGGTCCGGAGTTCCGGCGGCAGACCGATGGCGGGGGCATCAATGCTTTGCTCAACTACGGATATGCGGTGTTGCGCGCGGGCACCGCGCGGGCCGTCATGGCAGCGGGCCTCCATCCCAGCCTGGGTCTTGCCCATGCCAACAGAAGCAATGCTTTCTGTCTGGTGGACGATTGCATGGAACCTTTTCGACCCGTCGCCGACCTGCTGGTGCACGACCTGTTTTCTTCGGGAGAGACCGACCTGACGAAGGACACGAAAGCCGCGCTGGCCCGCCTTCTGATCACGGACATGGCAACGGCGCAGGGCAGCACGCCGGTCCTCTCCTGTCTGGAGCGTCTCACCCTTTCGCTGGCTCGCTGTTTCGAGGGCCAATCGGCCGCGCTCGACTTGCCGATGCAGCCGCTGCCGTTGGAACAATCGCGAGCCCCATGACGGATCAACGTCCGGCCCTGAGCGGCTACCGAATCATGTGGCTCTATGTCATGTTCGATTTGCCGGTGGGCACCAAGGCCCAGCGCGGCGCTGCGACGAAATTCCGCCATTTCCTGCTGGACGAGGGATTCGAGATGGCGCAGTTCTCGGTGTATCTGCGGTTTGCGCCGAGCAAGGCGGCGGCCAGCGTTTATGTCGACCGCATCCGACGGAAGCTGCCTAAAGCAGGGAAAGTCCACATCGTTACAATCACCGACAAGCAGTACGGCAATGCGATCATACTCACGGGAAGAAAACAAGAACAGAGGCCCAAAAATCCGGAACAGTTCATCCTCTTTTGACGTTCTTCGGCTTGTTTGGCGCCTGCTTTGGCAAGAAAAATGGCCCTGCTTTGAGGGCCATAAGTCAACATCCAGTGTAGCCGCTTAGGGATCGAGCACCAGCCGCAACCATTTCGGCGCTGTATAACGGCTTCGAGTAAGTGTAGCCGCTTAGGGATCGAGCACCAGCCGCAACCGCGCGACGACGTGGAAACCCCGCGGCTGGAGTGTAGCCGCTTAGGGATCGAGCACCAGCCGCAACGAAGAGATCGCGCGGGAGATCGAGCGCCTCAGTGTAGCCGCTTAGGGATCGAGCACCAGCCGCAACGAAGTCCAGCCAAGCCGTGTTGGCGTCGTTAGTGTAGCCGCTTAGGGATCGAGCACCAGCCGCAACTGCCAGGTCTGCCGCAACCGGATCGCGCCCAGTGTAGCCGCTTAGGGATCGAGCACCAGCCGCAACAAGGCCGCGGCATGAGGCCCTGGCTCGTCGAGTGTAGCCGCTTAGGGATCGAGCACCAGCCGCAACCCACCAGGCGCCGCGGCGCTTCTGCTCCTCAGTGTAGCCGCTTAGGGATCGAGCACCAGCCG
>JASJBF010000063.1 GCA_030066685.1 Kiloniellales bacterium
CGCCTTCTCCTCCGGCGCCTTGTCGATCTCGTCGTAGGCCGTGAACTCCGCACCCCCGGCTTCCGCCAAAACCTTCGTGATCGCCGCCGTCAGCGTCGTCTTCCCATGGTCAACGTGACCGATCGTCCCGACATTGCAGTGCGGCTTCGTCCGCTCAAACTTCGCCTTGGCCATGACTTCCTTGTTCCCGAATGCGGCGCGCAGATCCGGCGCCAGTCAGTCCAAACTCATAATCCCCGATCGCAACATGGCTGGAGCGGGTGATGGGAATCGAACCCACATAACCAGCTTGGAAGGCTGGGGCTCTACCATTGAGCTACACCCGCAAACTTCCGCCTTCGCTTAGAGAGGCTTGGTGGAGGGGGTTGGATTCGAACCAACGTAGGCTGAGCCAACGGGTTTACAGCCCGTCCCCTTTAACCACTCGGGCACCCCTCCTCGCCACCGTAGCGTCACGATGCAACGGGGTTGGGAAATATGTTGATTTGCAACCGCGTGTCAACTTTAAACAAGTGAAAACACTGCCGTTAGCCGAACTTTTGTGCGGCTGCGGCAGTGCGCGCGCCAAGGGCGCAATAGTCAGGATAATAATCGGGGATATGGCAAAGCGCAAGGCGGCCCGCAAGAGGGGCGGAAATCCGGGCAAAACGGCCCCCCACTGGCTCTACGGGCTGCACAGCGTCGCGGCCGCCCTGGGCAACCCAGAGCGCCGTTGCCTGAGGCTGCTGGCCACCCGGCAGGGCGCCGAGGCCCTGGCCGCCTCGGGGGGATCCCCGCTGCCGCCACAGATCGCCGGCCGCGAGGACCTTGAACGGGCGCTCCCCCCGGGGGCGGTCCATCAGGGGGTGGCCCTCCTGGTAGAGCCCCTGCCGGCCAGGGATCTCGCGGCGATTCTCCCGCCCGAGGGCCCGGCGGTGGTGGTCGCCCTCGACCAGGTCACGGATCCCCAGAATCTCGGCGGCATCCTGCGCTCCGCCGCCGGATTCGGCGCCCTGGCGGTGGTCACCCAGGAGCGCCACGCCCCCGGCGTCACCCCGGCCCTGGCCAAGGCCGCCTCCGGCGCCCTTGAGGCCGTGCCCCTGGTCCAGGTCAACAACCTGGTCCGCGCCCTCGAAGGCCTCAAGAAGGAGGGCTTCTGGGTCGTCGGGCTCGACGCCGAGGCCGGGGAGCCGCTCTCGGCGCTGGACGCCGGCCCGCGGGTCGTCCTGCTGCTCGGCGCGGAGGGCGCCGGCCTGCGCCGGCTGACCAGGGAAACCTGCGACTTCCTGGCTGCGATCCCGCTGCAGGGGCCCGTCGCCAGCCTCAACGTCAGCACCGCCGCCGCCATCGGCCTCTACGAACTGCTCGGGCGCTAGATCAAACTGCGCTCAATTGATTCCAATTGAGCGCAGATAATTTGATATATTCCATACAGATAGAGCAGCTTATCTGCATTCGAATGAACGCAGGCTGCTCTAGAAGCTGGGCGGGGTGCAGGCGGTGACGACGACGGCCTCCTCCTCCCCCAGGTTGCGGAAGCGGTGCGGCAGGCGGCTGTCGAAGTAGAAGGCCTCGCCCGGCCCGAGGACCCGGCGCTGATCGCCCACCGTGACCTCCAGCCGGCCGCTGATGACCACCCCACCCTCCTCGGCCTCGTGGCGCAGCATGGTCTCGCCGGTGTCGGCCCCGGGCGCGTAGCGCTCGTGGAGAATCTGCAGGCCGCGCGCCGAGAGGTCCTGGCCGACCTGGCGGTAGGAGACCCTGCCGCCGGCGATCTCGGTCAGCTCCTCGGGCCGGTAGAAGACCTGCTCCCGCGGTGCCAGGTCGAGGGCGAAGAAGTCCGCCAGCGACAGCGGAAAGCCGGCGAGGACCTTCTTGAGCATGCCGACCGAGGGGTTGCTGCGGTTCTGCTCGATCAGCGAGATCACCGCGTTGGAGACCCCGGCCCGCTTGGCCAGCTCGCGCTGCGACAGGCCGTGCAGCTCGCGCAGCGCCCGCAGCCGCTGCCCCAGGTCGAAGTCGTCTGCGATGGGCGCCATGGCGTTCCCGATCCCTTTGCCCTGCCGAGCCTGTTAATAGTGTTAAGTATTCTAAACACTCAAATCGAGCAAGGGCCAAAACTGCCCGGAATTGTTGTCCGATTGTCAAATTTCCTGATCATGATAAGCTCGGCGCGGAACGGAGAACGCCGAGTCACGGGACTGGGAGGCCAAGCCATGGACCCGAAGGCCGCTGCCATCGATTTCGATACCTCGCCGAACAACCTCGAAGCCTTCTGGATGCCCTTCACCTGGAACCGCAGGTTCAAGCAGCATCCGCTGCTGCTCGCCTCGGCCAAGGACATGCACTACACCAGCGTCGACGGCCGGCCGATCCTGGACGGCACCGCGGGCCTCTGGTGCTGCAACGCGGGCCACGGCCGCCAGAGGATCGTCGAGGCGGTGCAGCAGGCGGTGGCGCGCCTGGACTTCGCACCGACCTTCCAGCTCGGCCATCCCCTGGTCTTCGAGCTGGCCTCGCGCCTGACCAACCTGGTGCCCGGCAACTATGACCACGTCTTCTTCTGCAACTCCGGCTCCGAGGCGGTCGATTCCGCCCTCAAGATCGCCCTCGCCTACCACCGGATGCGTGGCGACGCCGCCCGGACCCGCCTGATCGGCCGCGAGCGCGGCTATCACGGGGTCGGCTTCGGCGGCATCTCGGTCGGCGGCATCGTCAAGAACCGCATGTTCTTCGGGCCCCTGATCAACGGCGTCGACCACCTGCCCCACACCCACGACATCGAGCACAACGCCTTCTCGCGCGGCCAGCCGGAATGGGGCGCCCACCTGGCCGACGAGCTGGAGCGCCTGGTCGCCCTGCACGACGCCTCGACCATCGCCGCGGTCATCGTCGAACCGGTCGCCGGCTCGACCGGCGTGCTGGTGCCGCCCCTCGGCTACCTGCAGCGCCTGCGCGAGATCTGCGACAAGTACGGCATCCTGCTGGTCTTCGACGAGGTGATCACCGGCTTCGGCCGCCTCGGCAAGGGCTTCGCCACCGAGTACTTCGGGGTCGAGCCGGACCTCATCACCTGCGCCAAAGGCCTGACCAGCGGCACCATCCCCATGGGCGCGGTGATCTGCCGCAAGGGCATCTACGAGACCTTCATCGAGGCGGCCGATGCGACCGGCGGCACCATCGAGCTCTTCCACGGCTACACCTACACCGGCCATCCGGTGGCCGCGGCCGCCGGCCTGGCGACCCTGGAAGTCTACAAGGAGGAAGGCCTCTTCGAGCGCGCGGCCGAGCTGTCGGGCTACTGGGAGAGCGCGGTCCACAGCTTCAAGGGCGAAAGGCACGTCATCGACGTCCGCAACCTCGGGCTGATCGGCGCGATCGAGCTGGAGCCACGGCCCGGCAAGCCGACCGAGCGGGCCTACGAGGCCTTCGTCAAGTGCTTCGAGAAGGGCGTCCTGATCCGGGTCACCGGCGACATCATCGCCCTGTCGCCGCCGCTGATCATCGAGAAGTCGCAAATCGACGAGCTCTTCGAAACCCTGCGCGGCGTCCTTCAAAATCTGGACTAAGCCGCGCCCGAGGGCGCAGAGTGAGGGGGCCGCCGGACCGGCGGCCCCTTTATTTCGACCGTATCGAGGTTTCGACCGCATCAAGAAACGGCGCCGCCCGACGGGCGGCCGGCAGAGCCAAGGACAGGGAAGAGTCATGCTTGTTGGCGTTCCGAAGGAAGTGAAGACCCACGAATACCGTGTCGGCCTGGTGCCGGCCTCGGTCCGCGAGCTGGTCCACCACGGCCACCAAGTCCTGGTGGAGACCGAGGCCGGCGCCGGAATCGGGTTTACCGACGACGACTACCGCGCAGCCGGCGCGGAGATCGCCGGCGATGCCGGCGAGGTCTTCGCCAAGGCCGAGATGGTGGTCAAGGTCAAGGAGCCGCAGCCCGCGGAGTACGCCCGGCTGCGGGAGAACCAGGTCCTCTTCACCTACCTGCACCTCGCCCCCGACGAGGCCCAGACCAAGGGCCTGGTCGAGTCCGGCTGCATCGCCGTGGCCTACGAGACCGTGACCAACAACCAGGGCGGCCTGCCCCTGCTCTCGCCGATGAGCGAAGTCGCCGGGCGCATGTCGGTCCAGGTCGGGGCCCACTGCCTGGAGAAGGAGCAGGGCGGCTCCGGCATGCTGCTGGGCGGCGTGCCCGGCGTGGCGGCCTCCCGGGTCGTGATTATCGGCGGCGGCGTCTCGGGCACCAACGCGGCGCGCATGGCCATGGGCATGGAGGCCCACGTCACGGTGATCGACAAGTCCCTGGAGCGGCTCTATGCGCTGGACCTGCAGTTCGGCCCCATGCTGAACACCATCTACTCGACCGTCGACGCCATCGAGACCCACGTCATCGGCGCCGACCTGGTGATCGGTGCGGTCCTGGTGCCGGGCGCCGCCGCGCCCAAGCTGGTGACCCGCGAGATGATCCGCCGGATGCGGCCCGGCTCGGTCCTGGTCGACATCGCCATCGACCAGGGCGGCTGCTTCGAGACCTCGCGCGGCACCACCCATGCCGAGCCGACCTACGTGGAGGAGGGCTGCGTCCACTACTGCGTGACCAACATGCCCGGCGCCGTGGCCCGGACCTCGACCTTCGCGCTCAACAACGCCACCCTGCCCTTCGCCCTGGCCCTGGCCAACAAGGGCGCCCGCCAGGCCCTGCACGACGACCACCACCTCAAGCAGGGCCTCAACGTCGCCCTGGGCAAGGTCACCTACAAGGCGGTCGCGGAGGCCCACGGCCTCGCCTACAGCGCGCCGGAAGAGGTCCTGGGGATCTAGGGCAGAAGGTCGCGCAGGCGGTACCACAGCATCGCCAGCGCCAGGGTCGGGGTGCGCAGCAGCCGGCCGCCGGGAAAGGTTGTGTGCGGCAACCTGGTGAAGAGGTCGAATCGCTCGGCCTGCCCGGCGATGGCCTCGGCCATGACCTTGCCGGCGATCCCGGTGATCGCCACCCCCTGGCCGGAGAAACCGTGGGCGAAGTAGGTCGTCGGCCCCAGCCGGCCGAGATGGGGCGTCCGCTCCATGGTGATCGCCACGTAGCCGCCCCAGGCGAAATCGAAGCCGACGTCCGCCAGCCCTGGGAAGACCTCCAGCATGCTGTGGCGCATCGCGGCGGACAGGTTGCGCGGCGCCAGGGTCGTATAGCTGACCCGGCCGCCGAACAGCAGGCGGTGGTCGGCTGACAGCCGGAAGTAGTTGAGCACGAACTTGCAGTCGCAGATCGCTTCGTTGCGCGGGATCAGGCCGCGGGCCCGGTTCTCGCCCAGCACCTCGGTCGCGCCGATGTAGGTGCCGACCGGCATGATCTTGCGGCGGATCCGCGGCACCAGGTCGCCCAGGTAGGCGTTGCAGCAGAGCACCAGGAAGCGGGCCCGCACCCGGCCCCGCTCGGTGGTGACCGAGGGCGCGGCACCGGTCTCGAAGGCGAGGACCCGGGAATCCTCGTAGATCCGCGCCCCGGCCGCCTCGGCGGCCCGTGCCAGGCCCAGGCAGTAGTTCAAGGGGTGCAGGTGCCCGGCCCCGGCGTCAATCATGCCGCCGAGGTAGATCTCGCTGTCGACGTGCCCGCGCAGTTCCGCCTTCCCGACGATCGCCGTCTGCCGGTAGCCGTAGTCGCGCAGGCAGAGCTCTCCCGCGCGCTTCAGCTCGTCCAACTGGCGCCGCTTTTCGGCGGCCAGGACCAGGCCCCAGGTCAGGTCGCAGTCGATCTCGTGGCGCGCGACCCGCTCGCGGATGATCGCCTTGCTCTCCTCGGCCAGGTCCCAGAGCTTGCGGGCATCCTCCGCCCCGACCCAATCCCTGATTGGCTCGATGCCGCTCGCAAAGCCGGTGTTGATCTGGCCGCCGTTGCGCCCGGAGGCGCCCCAACCGACGCGCGCGGCCTCGAGCACGGCAACCTCGTAGCCCTTTTCGGCCAGGTTGAGCGCGGTCGAGAGGCCGGTGAAGCCGCCCCCGACGACGCAGACGTCGGCCTCGATCTCGCCTTCGAGGCGCGGCCGCGCCGTAATTCCCTTCGCGCTCGCCAGGTAGTAGGAGGGAACGTAGTCCTCGCCGCTCATGGCCTCCTGGTACGGCGGGGCGCGCCGAAGCGTCAAGCTGCGAAGGCGCTTGCCAGGCCTGCGGAGGGCATGCTAGCGCTCCCGGCACGCCTGCAGGCCCACCCCGAAAAGCCCAGGAGTCCCTTCGCGCGGCATCGCCCTCGCGGGGCTCCGAGAGCAGCCGATATGAGCGCCATCGAAGACTTTCTCAAAGAGCACAAGATCGAAGAGGTCGAGTGCCTGGTGCCCGACATGGCGGGCATTGCCCGCGGCAAGATCCTGCCCGCCGACCGCTTCATCAAGGGCATTCGCAGCAACGTGCTGCGCATCCCGGAGCAGATCTTCGTGCAGACCGTCACCGGGCACTATCCTTCGGAAGACGACGTCACCGACCCGGCCGCGCGGGACGTCTTCCTGACCCCCGATCCCGGCACCATCCGGGTCGTGCCCTGGTACGAGGAGCCCACGGCCCAGATCATCTGCGACGCCTACTACTTCGACGGGGCGCCGGTCGAGTTCGCCTCGCGCAACGTTCTGCGCCGAGTCCTGGACCTCTACGCCGAGAAGGGCTGGCGGCCAATCGTCGCCCCGGAGCTGGAGTTTTTCCTGGTCGACGTCAACACCGACCCGGACAACCCGCTTGAGCCGCCGGTCGGGCGCAGCGGCCGGCGCGAGACCTCGCGCCAGTCCTACGGAGTCGACGCGGTCAACGAGTTCGATCCCATCTTCGAGGACGTCTACGACTTCTGCGAGGCCCAGGGCATCGACATCGACACCCTGACCCACGAGGCCGGCTCCGCCCAGATGGAGATGAACTTCAATCACGGCGACGCCATGGAGCTGGCCGACCAGACCTTCCTCTTCAAGCGGACGGTCCGCGAGGCCGGCCTGCGCCACAAGGTCTACGCCACCTTCATGGCCAAGCCGATGCAGGACGAGCCGGGCAGCTCGATGCACATCCACCAGAGCCTGCTCAACGCCAAGACCGAGCGCAACCTCTTTTCCCAGAACAGCGGCAAGAACACGAGCCTGTTCAACCACTACATCGGCGGCCTTCAGAAGCACGTGCCGGCGATGATGCCGCTGTTCGGACCCAACGTGAATTCCTACCGGCGCCTCGTGCCCTACTCCGACGCCCCGATCAACACGCACTGGGGCTACGACAACCGTACGGTCGGGCTGAGGGTGCCCCATTCCGATCCCCGCGCCCGCCGGGTCGAGAACCGGATCGCCGGCGCCGACGCCAATCCCTACCTGGCGATCGCAGCGACCCTGGCCTGCGGCTACATCGGCATGACCGAGAAGATCAAGCCGCGGCCGCCGATCGACGGCAGCGCCTACCGCCTCGCCCACACCCTGCCGCGCACCCTCTACGACGCGCTGCAGCGCTTCACCGGCAGCCGGACGATCCGGCCGGTCCTGGGCGAGAGCTTCATCGACGCCGTGGCCCTGGTCCGCTCCACCGAGCTCGAGGCCTACCAGCAGGTGATCTCGTCTTGGGAACGCGAGCACCTTTTGTTAAACGTATAGGCCCAGACTCGGAATCGGACCCATGGTCGAGGCCAGGCAAAGAGAGATCCGCTTCGAGGCGACCCCCGTCTCCCAGCTCAGCCGCCACGACGAGCTGTTGATCCTCTGCGCCCGCATCGGCTTCAATCCCTGACGGCCGCTGGACCCAGGCCCCCGCCGGCCCCCGCCGCTTCCAGCGCAACGCCGTTCAGGAGACGAAAAGATGACAGCCCAGCCCGCACGCAACTCCACAACCTGGTGGCGCGAATCCGACAGCCGCCACCACCTGCACCCCTTCACCGACACCAAGGCCCTGACAGAGAAGGGCGGCAGCCGGGTCATCACCTCGGCCGAGGGGGTCTACCTCTCCGATTCCGAGGGCAACCGGATCCTGGACGCCATGGCCGGGCTGTGGTGCGTCAACGTCGGCTACGGCCGCAAGGAGCTGGCCGAGGTCGCCTACAAGCAGATGCTGGAGCTGCCCTACTACAACACCTTCTTCCAGTCGGCGACGCCGCCCTCGATCGAGCTGGCCGAGAAGCTGGCCGAGATCACCCCGGCGGGCCTGGACCGCGCGTTCTTCGCCTCCTCCGGCTCCGAGGCCAACGACACCATCGTGCGCATGGTCCGGCACTTCTGGAACCTGGAGGGCCGGCCCGAGAAGAAGACCTTCATCTCGCGGACCTTCGGCTACCACGGCAGCACCATGGCGGCGGCCAGCCTGGGCGGCATGGCGGCGATGCACGGCCAGGCCGACCTGCCCCTGCCCGGCTTCGTCCACGTCACGCCGCCCTACTGGTACGACTACGGTGGCGATCTCTCGCCCGAGGACTTCGGCCGCCAGGCGGCCAAGGCGGTCGAGGACAAGATCCTGGAGCTGGGGCCGGAGAGCGTCGCGGCCTTCATCGGCGAGCCGATCCAGGGCGCCGGCGGGGTGATCATCCCGCCCGAGACCTACTGGCCGGAAATCCAGCGGATCTGCAGGCAGCAGGACGTGCTGGTGATCGCCGACGAGGTGATCTCGGGCTTCGGGCGCACCGGCGCCTGGTTCGCCAGCGAGGTCTTCGACATCAAGCCAGACCTTATGACCCTGGCCAAGGGCATCTCCTCGGGCTACCTGCCGCTCTCCGCGGTCATGGTCGGCGAACGGGTCGCCGAGACCCTGGTTCAGGAGGGTGGTGAGTTCTTCCACGGCTTCACCTACTCCGGCCACCCCGTGGCCTGCGCGGTCGCCCTGGAAAACCTCCGCATCATCGAGGACGAGGGCCTGATCGCGAAGGTGCGCGACGAGACCGGCCCCTACCTGGCCGCGCGGCTTCAGACCCTGGCCGACCACCCGATCGTCGGCGAGGTCCGCAGCCTCGGCCTGCTCGGCGCGGTCGAGCTGGTCAAGGACAAGGCGACCCGCACCCACTTCGACGACCTGGGCCATGCCGGCACGCTCTGCCGCGACCACTGTGTCGCGAACGGCCTGGTCATGCGCGCCGTGCGCGACGCCATGATCTGTTCGCCGCCGCTGACCTTCGAGAAAATCCACGTCGACGAGATGGTCCGCCTCCTCCGCCAGGCCCTCGACCTGACGGCGAAGGATCTGGGTGCGGCTTGACGCCCCGCCGGACCGGGAGACGGTAAATGCCCCAAGTCACCGTCGCCGCGACGCAGATGGCCTGTTCCTGGGACCGCGAGGCCAACGTCCGGAACGCCGAGGCCCTGGTCCGCGAGGCGGCGGGTCGGGGCGCGCAGATCGTCCTGATCCAGGAGCTCATCGAAACGCCCTACTTCTGCGCCGAGCAGAAGCAGGCGCACTTCGCGCTCGCCCGACCGGCCGAGGGCCATCCGCTGCTCAAGGCCATGGGCGACCTGGCGGCGGAGCTCGAGGTCGTCCTGCCGGTTTCCTTCTTCGAGCGGGCCAACAACGCCCACTACAATTCCCTGGTGGTCATCGACGCCGACGGCGGCAACCGCGGCCTCTATCGCAAGAGCCATATCCCGGACGGCCCGGGCTATCAGGAGAAGTTCTACTTCAACCCGGGCGACACCGGCTTCAAGGCCTTGCGGACCCGCTACGCCACCATCGGCGCGGCGGTCTGCTGGGACCAGTGGTTCCCCGAAGCCGCCCGGGCCATGGTCCTCAAGGGTGCGGAGATCCTCTTCTACCCCACCGCCATCGGCAGCGAGCCCCAGGACCCGACCCTGGTCAGCAAGGACCACTGGCAGCGCAGTATGCAGGGCCATGCGGCCGCAAACATGGTGCCGCTGGTCGCCTCCAACCGAATCGGAACGGAACAAAGCGAGGCCGGCGGCCTGACCTTCTACGGCGCCTCCTTCATCGCCGACGAGACGGGCGGAAAGGTGGCCGAGGCCAGCGCCGATCGGCAGGAGGTCATCACCGCCAGCTTCGACCTGGAGGCGATCCGCGCCGCCCGTGCCTCTTGGGGCCTGTTCCGCGACCGCCGCCCGGACCTCTACGGCCCGCTGCTGACCCTGGACGGCGGGACGCTCGGCAAGCCTTAGAGCGACCGGCCTTGGCTAATACCAAGGGAAGGAAATATCGACCTGTTTCATGGGCCTCATTGGCCGCCCGGGCAGGCGCGGTGCGCGGCGCGATGCGGGGCATCGGGCAAGCATCGCAACGCACCCGGGCGGCCAATGAGGCCCACCGAAGGCGGCGCTGTGGTGCCTTCCGGGTGCGTTGCGGCCTGCTTATGGTGCACCAGCACCACGGCGCAGACCGCGCCTTCCCGAAAGGCACCACAGCGCCGTGAAACAGGTCAATACTTCCTTCCCTTGGTATTATCCTTGTGTTCGGGATCCAAGACGGAGGGGTCCTGGGCGCCCTCCGCGGGCCTGCTCGCGGCGGACGGCCCGGGCGTTGGCGCCGCGCCGCCCTCAATGCCGCGGCCCTCTCCCTGTTCGGGGAGCTCGGCGCGCAAACGCGGCAGAGCGTCCGGATAGCTCTTCTGCAAGAAATCGATCAGCCCCTCGCGAACCTCGCAGCGGAGATTCCAGGCGTCCCCTGAGTTCCGGGCGCTCATCAAGGCGCGCAGCTCCAGGGTCTTGTCGGTCGCGCCGGTGACTTGGAGATTCCAGACCTTGTGATCCCAGAGCGGCGAGCCTTCGAGGATACGATGCAGCGCGCCGCGAACCTCCTGAACCGGCACCGTGTAGTCGACGTGGAGAAACACGGTCCCCAAGATATCGGCCGACTTGCGGGTCCAGTTCTGAAACGGTTTTTCGATGAAGTAGGACAGTGGCACGACCAGCCGCCTGAGGTCCCAGATCCGCACCACCACGTAGGTCATGTGGATCTCCTCGACCCAGCCCCACTCGTTCTCGACGATGACGACATCGTCGATGCGGATCGGCTGCGTGAGGGCGAGCTGGATGCCGGCGATCAGGTTTGAGAGCACCGGACGCGCTGCGAAGCCGGCGACGATGCCGGCGATCCCCGCCGACGCGAAGAGTGTCACGCCGATCTGACGAATGCTCGGGATCGCCATCAGGATCAGACAGACGGTGACGACCAGTATGAAAGCGGCCAGGATACGCTGAAGGACGCGAACACGCGTGTGTGCCTCTCGGGCCGCGAGGTTGTCCGCCACGCTGACGTCGTAGCGGGCGGCAACGACGACGTTGATGATCCGCGTGAGACTGAAGGCGAGCCAACCGACGCCGGCGGTGAGTGCCAGCGTCAAGACCCGTTGTGCGCTCGCTCTCGCGTCGTCCGGAATCGGCAATCCGGGCAGCACGAGGAACAACCCGAGGAGGAGAAAGAGCAAGCGCGCCGGTCGCCGGGAGTGGCGCACGACGGCCTCGTCGACGGGCGCGGCGGTCCGGCGGGTGACCTGTGCCAGTCCGGAGAACAACAGCCAATGCGCAATGAAGGCCAGGATCAGCGCTACGGCCGCGATCGAGCCGCTGATCAGCCAGTTCAGCAACACATCCGAAATACGATCGTCGAAAAACGCGCTCAAGGTTCAGCCTCCGATATCGTGGCGTCGGGAGGCCTAACTCTAGCTAATCCAGCGGCACCCCGCCGCGGACGAGGAGGTCCCGCAGGGCCAGGATCACCGGGAAGATCTCGTTGTTCCAGTCGCCGCCCTGGGAGTCGTAGGCCTGCTGCTCCAGTTCGACGATCCAGCGGTCCTCGCGGAAGATCCCCTCGGTGAACCAGACGATGAAGGGCCAGAGCAGGTGGATCAGCCCCGGGATCGGCGGCTTCTCGACCATGATCATGCCGAAGGTGTGGTTGATCCGCTGCTCCCTGTCGACCGGGATGTAGACGTTCCAGAGGTCGAGCGCCGGGGTCTCGCTGCCGGCGGTCCAGAATTTCAGGCCCTGGTAGGGATACTCGGTGCGGATCGTCATCAGGTCCCGGCGCTTGCGGCCTTCGGCGTTGTCCTTCTTGCCGATGATGAACCACTCGCCGAAGGACTGCTTGCCGCTGGTCCGGCCGAAGGAGTAGTCGGCCTCGACCCAGTTCTCGCCGCTGCGCTTGCCCAGGTAGATGGTCTTGATGCCGCCCATCAGCTTGCGGTGCAGGAACTGATGGTTCATGTCCATCAGGTTCTCGTGCATGAAGGAGTAGTGGCAGTCGACCCGCCGGTCCAAGTAGCGGGTCTTGTACTTCGGGTTGCCGTGGGTCGGGATCTCCGGGAAGGCCGTGGTCTCGGCCTTGGCGATGTCACCGGGGAAAATGAAGATCAGACCGTAGGCCTCGCGGCAGGGATAGCAGCGCACCCCGTTGGGCCGCCGGACCCCCGTTTCCTGATCCTTGCCGAGGTAGGGGATCTCGATGCAGCGCCCCTCGGTATCGTAGGTCCAGCCGTGATAGCCGCAGCGCAGCCCCTTGGGACAGACCACCCCGTTGCTCAAGGGCACCTGACGGTGGGCGCAGCGGTCCTCCAGGGCGAAGCAGCCGCCGTCCGCGGCGCGGACCAGGACGATGGGATCGCCGGCAAACTGCACGGCCAGGACCTTGCCCGGCTTCAGGTTGCTGGAGCGCGCGACCGGGTACCAGAAGTCGGGATGGAGCCCGGTCTGCCGCAGGTCCGCCGGCTTGGCATCTGCGGGCTGGGCATAGAGATCGGGCTTGGTCACGATCGCCATGAGGATCGGTCCTTTCCTGGCATTTCCTGCAGGATCAAGCGATCCGAGCCACGGACCGAAATCCCCTTTGACGGCCTTCCCAACCGAATGGTTTTGACGCTTAGCATTTTCGGACCGGAGGTGAAAAGCGGCCAAACCTGCATCGGGTGAGAATTCTTCGCGATCGACGGCCTTCTCGACCTGGGGACCGCCGCGGCACTAAGCTGAAGCGCCAGGAAACGGAAAGATCCGGGAGGTTCGAGATGACCGGACAGACTGCGCGGCAACGCAGCGGCGGCTGCCTCTGCGGCGCCATCCGCTATCTCGCCGAGGGAGAGCCCCTGTGGGTCGCCCATTGCCATTGCAAAAGCTGCCGCCGGACGACCGGGACGGCGCTGGTCACCTACGCCGGCTACGCCCGCGGCCAGGTGACCTTCGCCTCAGGCGCGCCGGCCCGCTACGCCTCCTCGCCCGGCGTCACCCGATCCTTCTGCGGCACCTGCGGCACCCCGATCGCCTACGAAGGCAAACGCTGGCCCGAGGAGATCCACCTCCTGCTCTGCACCTTGGACGAACCCGAGGGCCTCGAACCCCAAGGCCACGTGTACGTCGCCGAGCAGCTTCCCTGGCTGAAGCTGGCCGACGGCCTGCCCCGCCATGCCGGCTCGTCTTCGGAGGACGGTTAAAAACCGCTCGGATCCAACCGAGCCAATCACAGTGGACTTGCGCTCGGCAGGCGTCTCCCGGCCGCGCGGCGGCCTGTCCTGGGCGCACCGGTATAGCGGCCGTCGGCGAAGGACCCGAGGGCTTCCCGGGACGACACCACTGGAACAGCTCACCGCAACAGGATCCGGGGTTCCGAAAGGTGCGGGCCTCAGCGGCCCGCTCTGTCGAGGTTGGCGCCGGGCCGCAGGCGCGGCAAGGCGAGGCTTAGACGCCTTCAGGAGTCGCGCAGCGGCTGCCGCGATACCAGGACTTCTGGACCCGCCCGAAGCTGTCGATGGTGAAGCGGGTGATGCAGACCACGTTGTCTTCCAGCAGGGCCCGGTATTCGATGACCCGGCCGCCGGTCTCCATGGCGTGAGAGCTGTCGGGGATCCCCCAAGACGCGACGAGATTGGCCTCCGAGTCCTGGATCCAGCGACCGACGTACTGCTCGTAGGCCGCAATGCGTTCCGGCGACGGGGGCGGGGACTGGCATCCAGCGAGCAGCAGGGCGACGAGCCCGCAAAGTCCCACGGGCACGCGGCCGAGGGCCGTGGGCCGAAAACCAAAGGGCATTTCCACCTCTCTCGGGAGAACTTGGTAAAGGAGCAATCATGCTAACAAGGCTCCTTTCAGCGACCCTGAAACAATTTTGTGTGCACCCTGTGCCCTGCTGCCACAGAACGTGCCCTGTAGCCACGGACTGTGCTATGTTTCATTTCATAGAAAAATGCCGCGGCAAAGCGGTCGGGATTACAGGGGGTATTTCTTGAAGCCTTTGCAGCAGGGGCGGGTCGAGGCTGTGCGCGTTTCGCGCGCCCGTTTTCGCGTCGGACAACCGATCCGGCACAAGCTCTTCCACTACCGGGGTGTCATCGTCGACGTTGATGCGACCTGTCGGGCCAGCGGCGACTGGTACGACCGGCAGGCCCTGACCCGCCCGCCGCGGGACCGGCCCTGGTATCACGTCCTGGTCCACAGCGCCTCCCACATGACCTACGTCGCCGAGCGCAACTTGGAGCCGGACCTCTCCGGCCGGCCGATCGACAACCCGGCGCTGGACGCCTACTTCGTCGGCATGGAAGGCGGCCTCTACGTCAAGGAAGCCGCCGGCCACTGAGGCCTTCCCCACGCTGCCCGGAGCAGCGGTCGGCGCCGGCGCCGGCCGATTGATCCATCTCAAAGACCGGGCGCGGGAAATATTACAGAAAGATGACAAAGCGCCGCGGAGTCCGCCGCAGGCCAGCGTCTATGTTGTCTTCAATGCCGGGGGAAGGCCAAATGGAAGCCGAAAACAACGCCGCCGCTCCAGCCGAGGCCGCAGCGGAGCAAGTGCCCGAGGCCACGGCCGCGCCGAAGCAAGCGGCAAAGGCGGCGCCGAAAGGCACGTCCCGGAAGCGCCTGGCGAGAAAGGCTCAGACCAGCCCCAAGCCGCAAGGCGGCAACGGCGCGGATCCGGAGGCCGAGGCCCATGCGACGCTGGATCCGGAGCAGCTGCGCGAGAATTTCCAGAGCGACATCTACCCCTACAAGCACAAGATGAAGCGGGAGGTCTACGAGCGCCACAAGCAGGAGCTCCAGGTCGAGCTCCTCAAGGTCCAGCGCTGGGTCAAGGAGACCGGCCAGAAGATCGTCATGATCTTCGAGGGCCGCGACGCGGCCGGCAAGGGCGGCACGATCAAGCGCTACATGGAGCACCTGAATCCCCGCGGCGCCCGGGTCGTGGCCCTGGAGAAGCCGAGCGAGCAGGAGCGCGGCGAGTGGTACTTCCAGCGCTACATCCGCCACCTGCCGACCTGCGGCGAGATCGTCCTCTTCGACCGCTCCTGGTACAACCGGGCCGGCGTCGAGCGGGTGATGAACTTCTGCACGCCGATGGAGTACCTGGAGTTCATGCGCCAGACCCCGGAGCTCGAGCGCATGATGGTCAACAGCGGCATCCGCCTCTTTAAGTACTGGTTCTCGGTGACCCAGGACGAGCAGGCCAAGCGCTTCGGCGCGCGCCAGCACGACCCCCTGAAGCAGTGGAAGCTGAGCCCGATCGATCGGGAGTCCCTCAAGAAATGGGACGACTACACCGAGGCGAAGGAGGCCATGTTCTTCTATACCGACACGGCCGACGCGCCCTGGACCGTGGTCAAGTCGAGCGACAAGAAGCGGGCCCGCATCAACTGCATGCTCCACTTCCTCAATTCGCTGCCCTACCCCAACAAGGACCCGCACATCGTGCGGCCGCCGGACCCCCTGATCGTCGGCTCGGCGACCCACGTGGTCGGCCGCGACCGCCACGTCCTGGGCGCCAGCCTGGGCTGATCGGGGCGCCCGGAAGCCGGCCCGAGGGCCAAGCCGCGCCCGGCCGCCTCCGCGCACCTGTTGCGGCCGCGCGGCTGCGGCTCTATCTTGCGCCCGATCGCCAGGGCCCCGATAGCTCAACTGGTAGAGCACCTGATTTGTAATCAGGGGGTTGCGGGTTCAAGTCCTGCTCGGGGCACCAATTAGATCAGAACGTTACGCCAGAATGCTCCCAACAGCGAAGTATCCCAGACACACTTTAGACAAAGATAATCATGTGTGCCCTCCCCGAAAAGCTGGGCCGAATCGAGCAAGAGAAGCCCGAATGGATTGGCTTGAGATTAGGAGGGCTTTTCGCGATGAAGAAGTCGAGGTTTCGGAGCAGCAGATCGCGTTCATGCTGCGGCAGGCTGATGAGAGGACCTCGGTCGAGGAGGTCTGTCGTAAGGCGGGGATCTCGGTTCAGACGCACTACAGGGGGCGCAAGAAGTACGGCGGCCTGATGCCGTCAGAGATGAAGCGTCTGCGACAGCTCGAGGAGGAGAAGCAGCGCCTCAAGCGGCTGGTGGCTAATCTCTCGCTCGACAAGGAGATGCTCCAGGAGGTCATCCGCTCAAAGCTCTGAGGCCTGCCCGCCGGCGGGAGCTGGTGGACTTTCTGCGGACGGCCTACGCGGTCAGCATCCGCAGGGCTTGCCGGGTGCTGCGAGCGAGCAAATCCAGCTATCACTACAAGTCCCGCAAGGATGGGCAGGCCGTTCTCCGCAAGCGCATTCGGGAGATCGCCGAGACCCGGGTGCGCTACGGCTACCGGCGGATCCACGTTCTCCTTCGGAGGGAGGGCTGGCGGATCAATCACAAGCGGACCTATCGGCTCTATTGCGAGGAGGGGCTGCAGATGCGCAGCAAGACGCCGAAGCGCCGGGTCTCCGCCAAGCTACGCGATGACCGCCGGCCGGCCTCGGCGCCAGGCGAGGCCTGGGTCATGGACTTCATCGCCGATCAGCAGCTCAGCGGCCAGCTTATCAGGGTTCTGACGATCGTCGACATCTTCACAGCAAGGTCATCGCGGCAATCGGCGCGGGCTTCAGCTACCAGGGCTGCGAAATGGTCGACACCCTGGACCAAGCCGTCGAGGAGTACGATTGCCCAGAGCGGATACGTCTCGACAATGTCCTATATTGGGAAGGTTAGTCGTCGGAGGCGGTCGGCCCGCCCCCGGCGCAGGCGATCAGGAGGTCGAGCGCCGCCGCGTAGGACATCAGCGCGAAGCCCGGGGTCGGCAGGACGCCGACCTTCGGGGCCGGGGTGCGTGCGGCTCTGCTCTGCGCGCGCTCATTGGCGAGAATCTATCCGGTTCCGTCGATTCTGGAAAAGACGCGCGCTGCGCCCGAGCGAAAATGGGGGCTCGCTGTCCGTATCCCTAGGTGAAACTTTATGGCGAGATCCGCCCGCTACTC
>JASJBF010000064.1 GCA_030066685.1 Kiloniellales bacterium
CCGCGGCGGCCAGGGCCGCGAGGTCGTGCCATTGCGGATTGGCCCGCGCCATGTGGCCGAGCAGGCGGCCGGGCGTTCCGCCGGCGGGCTCGTCGAAGAGGAACGGCAGGTGCGAGGCCTGCGGCAGGCCCTGGGCCGAGACCGTCACCAGCAGGCCGAAGCTGTTGTCGCGGATCAGCGCGCCGGCCGCCGCATCGTCCAAGCGGAAGATCTCCGGGACGTACATGGCGCCCTCCCATCTTCTCGATCCGACCTGATTAACAGCCGATCGGCCCTATGAGAAGGTCCGGTAATCGAAGGACTCTGGGGCCAATTGGCAGGCCCTCCATACATTATGGTGCCGAGCGCGGGCCGTCCCCTTTGGTGGTGCCGCACCCACTACCTCGCTCTCACGAGGAAAAAAGAGGATCGGCGTCAAGGCCGCGAGGCGCCGGGCGGGCGAAGCGGGATGATCAAGTGTCGGCTTATCTTCAGGCCCGGAACAGTTTCAGGCGGCTGCCGCCGGCGACCAGGCGGTAGGCGGCCAGGGCCGCGACGCCGTAGACCGCGTTGAGGGAGAGCACGAGGTGCCAGGGCGCGCCGGCGCCGAAGACGAACTTGGCGAGCAGCGAGGGGATCACGGTCAGCAGGGCCAGGGCCGCCCAGGGCGCGAGGCGGCCGCGGACCAGGCGCAGGCTCAAGGGGATCGCCAGGGCGACCGCCAGCGCGACGGCGTAGCGGCCCGGGACCAGGGCGAGGCGGATCAGGTCCGGGTTGACGAAGGCCGCGGCGGCCAGGGCATTGGCGAGGGTCCCGGCGATGCCGGCGACAAACAGCGCGAGAAGGAGTCGGATGCTCATGACCCTGAAATAGGGAGGTGCCCGCCCGTCCGCGAGGCCCCGATCGACGACGCCTCGGCGCCGGGCGCGGCCGTCAGACCTTGCGCTGGACCATGAGCTGCTTGATCTCGCCGATGGCCTTGGCCGGGTTCAGGCCCTTGGGGCAGGTCTTGGTGCAGTTCATGATGGTGTGGCAGCGGTAGAGCCGGAAGGGGTCCTCCAGCTGGTCCAGGCGCTCGCCGGTGAACTCGTCGCGGCTGTCGGCGATCCAGCGGTAGGCCTGAAGCAGGATCGCCGGGCCCAGGTAGCGGTCGCCGTTCCACCAGTAGCTGGGGCAGGAGGTCGAGCAGCAGAAGCAGAGGATGCACTCCCAAAGACCGTCGAGCTCGGCCCGCTCCTCCGGGCTCTGCAGGCGCTCGCGCTCCGGCGCCGGGGTGGTCGCCTTGAGCCAGGGCTCGATCGAAGCGTACTGGGTGTAGGCCTGGGTCAGGTCGGGCACCAGGTCCTTGACCACCGGCATGTGCGGCAGGGGATAGACCTTCACGTCGCCGGAGACGTCGCTGATGTACTTGGTGCAGGCCAGCGTGTTGGTCCCGTCGATGTTCATGGCGCAGGAGCCGCAGACCCCCTCGCGGCAGGAGCGCCGGAAGGTCAGGGTCGGGTCGATCTCGTTCTTGATCTTGATCAGGGCGTCCAAGACCATCGGCCCGCAGTCCTCGAGGTCGAGCTCGTAGGTATCGACCTGGGGATTGGCGCCGTCGTCCGGGTTCCAGCGGTAGACCTTGAAGGTCCGGGTCTGCTTGGCCCCCTCCGGCTTCGGCCAGGCCTTGCCGGCGTTGATCTTGGAGTTCGCGGGCAGTGCGAATTCAACCATGTGGATCTGGCTCTCCGCTTGCTCTTCTAAGTTTGCAACGACCGGCGCCGTTTTCCCCGAATGTCATTGCCGGGCTTGACCCGGCAATCCATGGCGCAAGCGGCTCGATGGATGCCCGGATCAAGTCCGGGCATGACAGAAGAGAAAATTGGTGCCGGCTGCACGGCAAGGACGCTCATTCAATAGACCCGCGCCTTGGGCGGGAAGGACTGGACCTCGTTGGTCATGGGCTGGAGGGTGACCGAGCGGTAGGCGAAGTCGACCTGGCCCTTGTCGTCGAGGAAGGCCAGGGTGTGCTTCATCCAGTTCTCGTCGTCGCGGTCGGGGAAATCCTCGCGGGCGTGGGCGCCGCGGCTTTCCTGCCGGTTGGCCGCCGACTTCATGGTCACCATGGCCTGGGCCATGAGATTGTCGAGCTCCAGGGTCTCGACCAGGTCCGAGTTCCAGATCATCGAGCGGTCGGCGACCCTGACGTCCGGGCGCCGCTCCCAGACCGCGTCCAGCTTCTGCACGCCTTCGTCCAGGGTCTCGCCGGTGCGGAAGACCGCGGCGTGGGTCTGCATGGCGCGCTGCATCTCCAGGCGCAGCTCGGCGGTCGGGGTGGCGCCGTCGGCGTGGCGCAGCCTGTCGAAGCGGGTCAGGGCGGGCTCGTCGGCGTCGTCGGGCAGGGGCCGGTGGCTCTCGCCCGGCTTGACGATCTCGGCGCAGCGGAGGGCCGCGGCGCGGCCGAAGACCACAAGGTCGAGCAGGGAGTTGGAGCCCAGGCGGTTGGCGCCGTGGACCGAGACGCAGGCCGCCTCGCCGACCGCCATCAGCCCGGAGACCGTCGAAGTGTCGGCGCCGTTGGCCTTGGCGGTGGTCAGGACCTCGCCGTGGTAGTTGGCCGGGACCCCGCCCATGTTGTAGTGGCAGGTCGGCAGCACCGGGATCGGCTCCTTGGTGACGTCGACCCCGGCGAAGATCTTGGCCGATTCCGAGATCCCCGGCAGGCGCTCGGCCAGGAGATCGGGATCCAGATGCTCCAGGTGCAGGTGGATGTGGTCGCCGTTGGGGCCGACCCCGCGGCCCTCGCGGATCTCCATGGTCATGGAGCGGCTGACCACGTCGCGGCTGGCCAGGTCCTTGGCCGAGGGCGCGTAGCGCTCCATGAAGCGTTCGCCCTCGGAGTTCCTGAGGATGCCGCCCTCGCCGCGGGCGCCCTCGGTGATCAGACAGCCGGCGCCGTAGATCCCGGTCGGATGGAACTGCACGAACTCCATGTCCTGGCAGGGCAGCCCGGCGCGCAGGGCCATGGCGTTGCCGTCGCCGGTCTGGGTGTGGGCGCCGGTGCAGGAGAAGTAGACCCGGCCGTAGCCGCCGGTCGCCAGCAGGGTCATCTGCGCCCGGAAGCGGTGGATCGTGCCGTCGTCCAGGTTCCAGGCGACGACCCCGCGGCAGCCGCCGTCGTCCATCATGAGGTCGATGGCGAAGTACTCGATGAAGAACTCCGCGTGGTTGCGCAGGCTCTGCTGGTAGAGGGTGTGCAGCATGGCATGGCCGGTGCGGTCGGCCGCGGCGCAGGTGCGCTGGGCGATGCCCTCCCCGAACTGGGTGGTCATGCCGCCGAAGGGCCGCTGGTAGATCTTGCCGGCCTCGGTCCGGCTGAATGGCACGCCGTAGTGCTCCAGCTCGATGATGGCCGGGATCGCCTCGCGGGTCATGTACTCGATGGCGTCCTGGTCGCCGAGCCAATCGGAGCCCTTGACCGTGTCGTACATATGCCAGCGCCAGTCGTCCTCGCCCATGTTGCCCAACGCCGCCGAGATCCCGCCTTGGGCGGCCACGGTATGGCTGCGGGTCGGGAAGACCTTGGAGATGCAGGCGGTCTTCAGGCCGGCCTCGGCCAGCCCCAGGGTCGCGCGCAGGCCGGCACCGCCGGCGCCGATGACGACGACGTCGTAGGTGTGATCGATGATGTCGTAGGCCTTGGTCATTCCGGATCAGCTCCGAAAGAGAATGGTCAGCACGGACAGCAACGCCGCCAATCCTAATACGATGGCGAGGGCCTTGGTGATCAGCAGCACGGCGAGTTTACGCGCCTCGCCATGTATGTAGTCCTCAACCACCACCTGGACACCCAAGGCCGCATGATAGAAGACCGTGACGATCAGCAGGATCAACAGCCCACCGTTGACCGGCTGGCCGACCCAGGCACGGAAGGTGACGTAGTCGGCCCCGGCCAGGCTCGCGACCGCGGCGCAGAACCAGAGGGTCAGCGGGATCAGGGCGAGGGCGGTGAGCCGCTGCGCCCACCAGTGGCCGACGCCGTCCTTGGCGGTGCCGAGGCCGCGCACCCGGCCCAGGGGGGAGCGCAGGCTCACGACCCGCCTCCCGCGGCGCCGGCGAGCGCGGCGTAGCCCCAGACCCAGGCCAGCAGGGTCAGCGCGACCGCCGCCGCCAGGACCGCCCAGCCGGACGCGTAAGCGGACTTCAGCTCGTAGCCGTAGCCGGCGTCCCAGAAGAGGTGCCGGATGCCGTTGCAGAGGTGATAGAAGAGCGCCAGGGTCCAGCCGAAGAGCAAGAGCCGGCCGATCACCGAGGAGATCGCGGCCTGGGCGGTGGCATAGGCCTCGGGACCGGTCGCCGCGGCGACCAGCCACCAGACCAGCAGCAGCGTGCCGATCGCCAGCGCCACACCGGTCAAGCGGTGGGTGATCGACAGAATCGAGGTCAGCTGCGGCCGGTAGACCTGGAGATGTGGCGAAAGGGGCCGGTTCTGGGTGGTCATCGGGAGGGTCTCGCCATCGATTGTTGCACTGCACTACGCCGCGGCTGCAGAACTGGTTTAATCGCCGCTCCCGGCCACGTCAACGCGAGCGGGCCTTCGCACCCCGGGCGGTCGGCGGGCCGGGCGAGGCAAAGGGGCTCGTCGATTCGGCCGCGGAAGCGGGCCCGAAGACAATCCGCAGGCATCGCTTTGAGATAGCGATACAATCCCAGCCTTGTGGATAGTTCGGTGGAAAAATTGTTGGGGTTTTGTGCACGGCGGCCCGCGTTATGCACAGAAAACTGGCGGATTTCCTGGTTTTTTCCTTGCTGGCGTTAACCTTTCGCGCGACCCTGAACGCGCACGTGAGAGTGCTGGGGGGCCGCAAGCGACGCGAAAGTCTTGCGGACTTTGTTCGAAAGGCCGACGCCCGCCGAGGTTCCCCAGGGGCTGTCATCCGGTCCCGGTGGGGGGTTTGCTCTTCATCGCGATCCGACGGCTTCGCAAGGCAGCGTTTGCCGCCCGCCGGTTGACGCTGCCGCTTCGGAAGGCAGAGGTGCCGTTGCGCATCATCGGCCTTTCGGCCGGGGCATCCACCCTCCCTGCGCGGGACGGATGCGCCGACTGGGCGGCGGGATCCTTCGGGATCCCGGGCCCGCCGAAATCCTCGAGGGTCCTCGGGCCCATCGCCAGGGTTCGGCAGGTCGGTCCGGTGTCGCTCGGGGCTTGCCCCGCTCGATCTCGGGCCCGTCCGTGGCGAACCGGCCGTCGCCGCGAGGCTCGTCCTCGAGGCAACGGTGCGGGGGCGCCGCCGGAAGCGTCGCGCGCCGCGGGACCGCCCTCCGAGGTGGGTCTTCGGTCCCTTCGGGGACCGGCGTCCGCACCGCTGCCGCTGTCGGGGTCGCCAGGTCCGATTGCCGGCGCGTGACGGTCGAAAGTCCCGCCACTCTCACATGCCGGAACCGGCAACGGTTCCTGAAGCGTCGGGGTCGTGCCCTCCTCCAGGGCGCATGTGATGGGTCTCCCATCACAACCCCGGCGCTTCATGATTCCGGGTCCGGTGTTCTCGATGCCAAGACCTACCGCGGCAGCAGCACCCAGTAGTCCAGGTCCAGCAGCACCGCCGGATGGTACTTGCCCTCGGCGTCCTTCAGGGGAAAGTCGGCGCAGGCAAGGTCCTTGGCGGCGACCGTGCGCAGCCGCAGGGCGCCGCAATCCGCGCGGCCCGGCAGTTCGACGGTCTCCAGCACCTCCGACCAGGCGTAGAGGGTGTCGCCGGCGAAACAGGGGGCGACGTGGCGGCCGCCGTTGATGGCCAGGATCCGCACCGCGTTGGCCAGGCCGTTGAAGCTGAGCGCCCGGGCGAGCGAGATCACGTGGCCGCCGTAGACCAGGCGCCGGCCGAAGCGGCTGTCCTCGGCCAAGTGCTGATTGAAGTGGACCTTGGCCGTGTTCTGATAGAGCCGGGTCGCCAGCTGGTGCTCGGCCTCCTCCAGGGTCATGCCGTCGACGTGGTCGATCTTCTCGCCCAGGGCGTAGTCGCCCCAGCGGTGGCGCGCGCCGCCGGCCTCCAAGTCGTAGCCGGCGAAGTCCAGACCCGCGGGAAGGGTCAACGCCGCGCCCTCCACGCGCGCGGGCAGGTCCGGCACCACCGGGTCGGGTGCCGGCGCCGCCGGATCGCGCTTGGCCACCATGACCCAGCGGACGTAGTCGAGCACGACCTCGCCGTCCTGCTTGCGGCCGGTCGAGCGGAGGTAGACCACGCCGGTCTTGCGGTTGGAGTTCTCCTTGACGCCGATGACCTCGCTGACCGTCGACAGGGTGTCGCCGGGATAGACCGGCGCCCCGAAGCGGCCGTCCGCATAGCCGAGGTTGGCGACGGCGTTGAGCGAGACGTCGGGCACGGTCTTCCCGAAGACGACGTGGAAGACCAGCAGGTCGTCGAGCGGCGCCTGGCGGTGGCCAAGAGCCCGCGCGAAGACGTCCGAGGACTGCAGGGCGAAGCAGCCGCCGGTCAGCGCGGTGTAGAGCGCCTGGTCGCCGGCCGTCACCGTGCGCGGCGTCGCGTGGGTCAGGACCTGCCCGACCCGGAAGTCCTCGAAGAAGTTGCCCGGGTTGGTCTTGCTCATTGCGCGGCCGCCGACTCCAGCTCGGCGATGGCCTCGGCCAGGGCCACCGTGCGCTGCGCCGCCTCGACGTGCAGGTTCTCGATCAGCTTGCCGTCGAGCACCACCACGCCCGCGCCCGCCGCCGTAGCCTCGGCGTGGGCGGCGATGATCTTGTGGGCCTGCTCGACCTCGGCCGGCGAGGGCGCGAAGGCCGCGTTGGCCGCGGCAATGGTCTTGGGATGGATCAGGGTCTTGCCGTCGAAGCCGAGCTCCTTGCCCTGGACGCAGGCGGCCGAGAAGCCCTCGTCGTCCTGGAGGTCCAGATGGACGCCGTCGAGGATCGCCTGGCCGTGGGCGCGGGCCGCCAGGATGCAGAGCGACAGCGAGGTCAGCACCGGCAGGCGCTGCGGTGTGTGGGCGGCCTGCAGGTCCTTCACCAGGTCCGAGGTGCCCATGACCAGGCAGGCGATGCGCTTGGAGGCGCCGGCGACCTCCTTGGCGTTGAGCATGCCGAGCGGGGTCTCCATCATGCACCAGATCGCCGTGCGCTCGGGCGCGCCGGCCTCGGCCATGATGGCCTCAAGCTCGGCGACCATGGCCGCGGTCTCGACCTTGGGCAGCAGGATCGCGTCGGGCCCGCAGGCCGCGGCCGCGGCGACGTCGTCCCGGCCCCAGGGCGTGTCCAGCCCGTTGACCCGGATCGCCAGCTCGCGCCGGCCGTAGCCGCCGGCGGTGACCGCCGCGGCGATCTGGCCGCGGGCGGTCTCCTTGGCGTCGGGGGCGACCGCGTCCTCCAGGTCGAGGATCAGGGCGTCGGCCGGCAGGCTGCGCCCCTTCTCCAGGGCGCGGGCGTTGGAGCCCGGCATGTAGAGCACGCTGCGGCGCGGACGGGCGGTCGCATCCATGGAAATCTCCCCCTTCTTTAGCCCCTGTCCCCCGAAACCGGCGCGGACTATAACCATTGCGGGCCGCCTGGCAAGCGGGCGGCCCGACAGAGACGGAACCGCCATGGCCATCCTTTCGATCCAGTCCCACGTCGCCTACGGGCATGTCGGCAACGCCGCCGTGGTCTTCCTGCTGCAGCGCCTCGGCCTCGAGGTCTGGCCGGTGATGACCGTGCAGCTGTCGAACCACCGCGGCTACGAGAGCAGCCGCGGCCGGGCCTTTTCGGCCGCGGAGCTGCGCGAGGTGATTCTCGGCATCGGCGAGCGCGGCGTGCTGGCGGACTGCCAGGCAGTGCTGTCGGGCTATCTCGGAGAGGCCGCGGTCGGCGACGTGGTCCTGGAAGCGCTGGCGGCGGTGCGCGCGGCCAACCCGACGGCGGTCTTCTGCTGCGACCCGGTGATGGGCGACCAGGGGCGAGGCCTCTACGTCCAAGACGAGGTGCCGGACTTCTTCCGCGACCGGGCGGTGCCGGCGGCCGACATCCTGACCCCGAACCTCTTCGAGCTGGCGCAGCTGAGCGGCCGGCAAATCGAGGGCCTAGAGGACGCGCTGGAGGCCGCCCGCGGCCTGCTCGAGCGCGGGCCGCGCATCGTGCTGGTCACCAGCCTGCGGCATCCGGAGTCCGCCTACGACGAGATCGGCATGCTGGCGGTGACCGGTGACGCGGCCTACCGGGTCGCGACGCCGCGCCTGCCGCTGGACCCGGCGCCGAACGGCGCCGGCGATTCCGTGGCCGCGCTTTTCCTCGGCCACCTGCTCCAGGGCTGCTCGGTCGAGGCCGCCCTGGCCAACGCCGCCGCCGGAATCTTCGCGATCCTGAGCGCCACCGGGATCGCTGAAAGCCGGGAACTGCAGATCGTCGCCGCGCAGGAGGCTTTGCTGAAGCCGTCGGTGACCTTCGAGGTCGAGCGGATCGGGTGACGCGGGCGCGCCCGAAAGGGGTCCGCTGCGCCTAGGAATCGAGCGAAACGACAAGCATCTGCACAAGAATTGTGCGCTGCGGTAAGAAAACGAAAGTCCGACCTGGAAACTGCCTCACTTTGTTGCGATGCAGCAAGAAAAGGCTTCCCAGCAACATTGGCTTAAGCTAGAAATGGTGCAGGGCAGCGAGCACGTTGCTGGCTGCCCTGCTTCCGAAATGGCTTTGCCTCCCCTTTTGGGGCCACCTTCGCGGTGGCCCCATCTTTTCTTTGCGGGCAAAGCCCTTCAACCTATCGCGCGGGCCGGAGGGCAAACAAGTAAGGGAAAACCCTTGCCTCGGCTTCGCCTCCGCGGCGGCCCCTGGCCGGGCGGCCGGGCTTTCCGCCGCTATTCCGCGGCGGCGTGCTGGCCCGGCTCCAGGTAGTCCTCGATCAGGGCCTCGGCGATCTGAACCGCGTTGAGCGCCGCGCCCTTGCGCAGGTTGTCCGAGACCACCCAGAGGCTGAGCCCATTCTCGACCGTCGGGTCCTCGCGCAGGCGGCTGACGAAGACGGCGTCGTCGCCGGCCGCTTCGACCGGGGTGACGTAGCCCTCGTCGGCGCGGTGGTCGATGACGGTGACCCCCGGCGCCTCGCGCAGGGCGGCGCGCGCCTCCTCGACCGAGATCGAGGCCTCGAACTCCAGGTTGATCGCCTCGCCGTGGCCGATGAAGACCGGCACCCGCACGCAGGTCGCGGTGAGCTTGATCGCCGGATCGAGGATCTTCTTGGTCTCGACCATCATCTTCCACTCTTCCTTGGTGGCGCCGTCCTCCATGAAGACGTCGCAGTGGGGGATGACGTTGAAGGCGATCTGCTTGGTGAAGTTCTCCTTGACGATGGGATCGTTGACGTAGATCGCCTTGGTCTGGTTGAAGAGCTCGTCCATGGCATCTCGGCCCGAACCGGAGGTCGACTGGTAGGTCGCGACCACGACCCGGGTGATGCCGGCGAGGTCATGCAGGGGCTTGAGCGCGACCACCATCTGGATGGTCGAGCAGTTCGGGTTGGCGATGATGTTGCGCCGGCTGTAGGCGGCGATGGCGTCGCGGTTGACCTCCGGCACCACCAGCGGCACGTCCGGGTCCATGCGGAAGTGGGAGGTGTTGTCGATCACCACCGCACCGGCCTTGGCGGCGCGCGGCGCGTGCTTGGCCGAGACCTTGGCGCCCGGCGAGGACAGCACAATGTCGATGCCCTTGAAGTCGAAGCCCGCCAGATTCTGCACCTTGAGCTCCTCGTCCTCGCCGAAGGAGACCTTGGAGCCCGCCGAGCGCGAGGAGGCCAGGGCGACCACCTCGTCCGCCGGAAACTGCCGCTCCCAGAGCGTGTTCAGGAGTTCTCGGCCCACGTTGCCCGTGGCGCCGACCACCGCGACCTTGTAGCCCATGGCCAGACTTCCAATTAGAATGTGACCGGATCGATTGACCTACGCGTTCGGCGGCGGAATTTCAAGCACGAGCGCGCGCGGGAGGGCGAAAAACATGGCCAAGCTGGCCGCCAGCTACAGCGAGTTCTGGCCGATCTACCTGCGCGAGCACAGCCGGCCGGCGACCCGGGGCCTGCACTACCTGGGCACCGGCCTGGGCCTGACGCTACTGGCCGCGGCCGTCGTCACCGCCGACTGGCGCCTGCTACCGGCGGCCCTGGTGGCGGGCTATGCCTTCGCCTGGATCGGCCACGCCCTGGTCGAGCGCAACCGCCCGGCGACCTTCAGCCACCCGCTCTGGTCCTTCGTCAGCGACTTCCGCATGTTCGGCCTCTGGGCCAGCGGCCGCCTGGGCCGCGAGCTGGCCCGTCACGGCCTGGCGTGAGCCGCGACAGAAAGGGGCCGCCCCGCAGGACGGCCCCCTTGACGCGTTCTTCGGCCCCGGCCTCAGAAGATGATCCGGCCGGAGAAGGTGACGATGTCGATGTGCTGGTCGTAGCTCGCGTCGAGGTTGCCGCGAACCACGTTGTTTGGGTCGTCGTCGGTCCTCAAGTTGACGTCGCCGTCCTTCATGAAGATGTGGGTGTAGGACAGGGTCAGCTCCATCCAGTCGTTGGGCTGGTAGCCGGCGCCGACCGAGATCCAATAGCGGTCGTTGCCCGGAACCCGGGGCGTACGGGTGCTGGTCGGGATCGGCGTCTCGTCGTAGGCAACGCCAAAGCGCAGGCTCAGGCCTTCGACCGCCTCGGGCCGGTAGGTGGTGCCGAGGGCAACGAAGACGGCATCGTTCCAATCCTCGACCGTGACGGCATCATCTTGAGCGGGGTTGTCGAAATCGATCCGCAGCTCGTTGAACTCGCTCCAGTCGGTCCAGGCGAACTCGGCCATGACCGACCATTCCTGGCCGATGTCCTGATGGAAGCCCATGCTGAGGATCGCCGGTGAGTTGAAGTCGGCGTTGGCATCGGTGGACACGAACTGCCCGGTGACGGCCGAAACATCTTGTCCGACCGCGCTCAGGTCGAAATCGACGTTGCCCTCGATGTCGTAGTTGATCTTGGAGCGGTAGGTCAGGCCGACCCGCGCGCCCTCCCACATGTCGAGCATGAGTCCGGCGTTCCAACCGAAGGCGACATCGTCGCCGCGAAGGTTCGATGCGCCGTCGTCGGCGAAACTGCCCGGCGTGCCGGGCACGATGGGGGCACCTCCTGCAGCAAGCAGGGTCGAGATGGTGCCGAAGTCGATGGCGTTCTTGAGCTGGGTCTCGGTATAGCCGATCTGCAGCCCGGCCGCGACCGACAGCGGTTCGAGCGGCCGGAAGGCGACCACCGGGTTGATGTTGACGGTTTCCAGCTCCGAGCGGGTGCCGTGGTAGCGGCCGACGAAGTCGTCGTCGTTGTCGGTGATCAGCCCGAAAGGCAGGGTGATGCCGAGCCCCAGGCGCAGGCCCGGGATCAGGTCCTGCTCCGCGGCCCACATCGCGTAGAGGGCCGGCACCAGGGCGTCCTCCGCGATGTCCTTGGAGTTGGAATTGCCCTGGATCTGATTGCCGATGACGGTCGACGCCTCGGAGCCCTTGGCCCGCGAACTCGGCATGATGTAGCTGGCGACGGCCATGGCCTGGCTCTCGTCGTGGTAGGTCAGGCCCGCCGGGTTGAAGAACATGTAGCTGATGTCGTCGGCGCCGGCGGTGGCGCCGGCGAAGGCGTTGCCCTGGGCGGTCGAGCTCTGCTCCCGGATGAAGAAGCCCGAGGCCCAGGCGGTGTTGATGTTCAGTGAGACAAGCGCACAACTCAAGCCCGCGGCGAGCAGCCGCGGTGAGATTTTCCCAGCCATGAAACACTCCCCTTGTGTCCCGGCTTCGGCACCAGCCCCCAATGCGCCCACCGGTGTTTTCAGAAGTGCTGCATTTAAGCGAGCTTCGCCCGCAATCGCAACCGGGGATTAGGTAGGCGATTTCAGAAGGTTGGGGAGCGGGATGGACCCTAGCTCTCGGCTCTCGCCCGGTTTCCTTGCACCTGCTCCGCTTGGCGCAGGCTCCCGGTCCTCGGCACAGCGCGAAGACCGGCCCGAGGCGCCTGCCGCCGCAGCGCGGGCAGCGCGCAGCCAGGCGAGATGTCGAGGCTCGATGCACTTTATTCTTGTATTCATTTCCAGATTGGTGAAGCATGATTAACGCTACGGTTGAAAAACTCATATCCTGACCGGAGCGGGCAAGGTTTTCGCGGCCGTCCGGCGCCGCTTCCCGGAGCGCCGAAAGATCGCCTCGAGGGGGAATTGCCCGACATGCGTGCCGTCGAAGGGTTGGCTGCGGCCTCAAGCAGCTTCACAGCGAACGACAATCATAGCAAGAAAATCCTAAATAGGATAGTGTCCCTTTTATGCACGCGGCGGTCGCAGATTTTGAGCGGCTTCGTCTCCGCCGTCATCCTGGCCCTGGCCATCACCGCGCCGGTCGCCCGGGCCGAGACCGTGGCCGGGGTCACCGCCGGCGCGCTCTCGGTGGAGTCCTCGGGTGCGGCGCGCTACGCGGTGCCGATCGACGTGCCGCCGGGGGTCGCGGGCATGGAGCCGGACCTGTCGCTGGTCTACTCCAGCGGCGCGGGCAACGGCCTGCTCGGGCTCGGCTGGTCGCTCGGCGGGCTCTCGGTCATCCACCGCTGCGCCCGGACCCTTGCCCAGGACGGTGTCAACGGCGGGGTCAATCTGAACGCCGAGGACCGCTTTTGCCTCGACGGCCAGCGCCTGGTCGCGGTCAGCGGGGCCTACGGCGCCGACGGCACCGAGTACCGCACCGAGATCGACGGCTTCGCGCGGATCTTCTCCTACGGCACGGCCGGCACGGGCCCCGAGTCCTTCACGGTCGAGACCAAGTCGCGGCGGATCCTGGAGTACGGCGTCACCGCCGATTCCCGGGTCGAGCAGCAGGGCGGCGCCACGGTGCGCTTCTGGGCGCTCAACCGGGTCTTCGATCCGATGGGCAACATCATGGACCTGGTCTACGACGAGAACACGGCCGGTCAGACCTTCAAGATCCTGCGCATCGACTACGCCGGCAACTCCGCCGCCGGCACGACGCCCCAGAGCCAGGTCGCCTTCGTCTATGAGTCCCGCCCCGACCACCGCAGCGGCTACCTCGGCGGCTCGGTCCTCAATACCACCGAGCGCCTGCGGCGCATCGAGACCTGGACCGACGGCGCTCTGGTGCGCGAGTACCGCCTGACCTACGACATGAGCCAGAGGACCGGGCGCTCGCGCCTGCGCTCCATCACAGAATGCGAGGCCGCCGGGGACTGCCTGCGGCCGATCGCCTTCACCTGGACCTGGGCCGCGCCGGGCTGGGCCTCCGCCCCGGACTACATCCCGCCCTACGACACCGGCAAGAACGCGACCCGCTTCGTGGACGTGAACGGCGACGGCCTGATCGACGTCGTCTGGAAGGACGGCGCCGCCTCCCAGGGCGCCCACATCAACACCGGCAGCGGCTGGCAGAGCGATCCCAACTACGTCCCGCCCTACGACACCGAAACGGACGCGACCCTTTTCGTGGACGTGAACGGCGACGGCCTGGTCGACGTCGTCTGGAACAACGGCGCCGCCCAGGGCGCCCACATCAACACCGGCAGCGGCTGGCAGAGCGATGCCAACTACATTCCGCCCCACAACACCACGAACAGCGTCGTCCGCTTCGCCGAGCTGAACGGCGACGGCCTGCCGGACCTCCTCTGGCGGAGCGGCGGCTCGTGGGGTGCCAGAATCAACACCGGGACCGGCTGGCAAGACGCGCCCGGCTATGCGCCGCCCTACAGCACCGCCGGCATCACCGCACGCGTCGAGGATCTGAACGGCGACGGCCTGGCCGACTTCACCTACTGGTTCCGGGACTACGGGGGCGGCGATGTCTACGGCAGCTATATCAACAACGGCAGCGGCTGGACGTATGCGCCGGGGTACGCCGTCTGGGCTACAAACTACGAAGGCAGCCACATCGTCGACGTGAACGGCGATGGCCTGCCGGACAACTTTCACTGGTTTCAGGAGAGCGGTTCGGATCCGAGATTGGTCGCGCTCAACACCGGGACCAGATTCATCACTGCGCCCTACTATCCTCCTTTCGCGACGAGCCTAGCCGGCACGCATGTCGAGGACATAAACGGCGACGGCCTGCCGGACATGCTCGTTTGGCAGCAGAAGACCGGCTCCTCGGATGCGAGGGGCGCCGCCCTCAACACCGGCAACGGCTGGGCAAGCGAGCCCGCCTACAACCCGCCGACCCCAACGAACAACACCCGGACCCGCTTCCACGACGTGAACGGCGACGGCCTGCCCGACTTCATCTGGAAGACCGGCAGCACAAGCGGCGCGCAGCTGAACACCGGCGCCGTCGAGCTGCTTTCGTCGATCACCGATTCCCTCGGCCGGGTCACGACGATCGACTTCGCGCCGCTGACGGATCCCGGCGTCTACACCAAGGGCACGGGCGCGGTCTTTCCGGAAATCGACCTGCAGGTGCCGCTCTACGTGGTCGCCGAGGTCTCGACCGACGACGGGGTCGGGGGGCAGGCGCGGGAGACCTACGCCTACGAGGGCCTGAAGCTGCACCTGCAGGGCCGCGGCGCGCTGGGCTTCGCCCAGATGACCGCGGTCGACCAGCAAACCGGGATCACGACGGTCACGACCTACCGCCAGGACTTCCCCTTCATCGGCGGGGTCGAGACCAGCGAGACCCGCCTGGCCGACGGCACGATGGTCCGCAGCCTCGCCAACACCTGGGAAGAGACCCTGCTGAACGGCGGGCTCACGTCCTTCCCGCACGTCTCGGCCTCGACCGCCGAGGGCTACGAGATCAACGACGGCCCGGGCAATGCGCCGATCACCGCGACGACCACGACCACGCTCTACGACGACTTCGGCAACCCGACCAGCGTGGTCGCGACCACCAGCGGCGGCGGCGAGACCTTCAAGACCGAGACCGTCAACAGCTATACCAACGACACGCTCGACTGGTTCCTCGGCCAGCTCGACCGGGCCGAGGCGACCAACACCCTGCCGGACCTGAGCGCCGAGACCCGGGTCGCCGCTTTCGCCTACGACCCGGCCACCGGCCTCCTGACCCGGGAGGTGATCGAGCCCGACCAGGCGGCCTTCACGCTCACCAGCGACTACACCCACGACCTCTTCGGCAACCTGCTGACCGAGACGGTCAGCGGCGCCGACATCGCGACCCGCGTGACGACCAGCGGCTTCTCCGCCGACGGCCGCTTCGCGACCAGCCTGACCAACGACCTGAACCACGGCGAGACCCGGGACTTCGACCACCGCTTCGGCACGGTCACGCTCCTGACCGGGCCCAACGACATCACCACGACCTGGGACTACGACGGCTTCGGGCGCAAGGTCCGCGAGGCGCGGGCCGACGGCACCGAGACCCGCTGGGGCTACGACCTCTGCGTCGCCCAGTGCCCGCCGGGCGGCGTCTACGCGGTCAGCCAGCAGGACTTCAACACCGCCTCAGGCACCCCGATCGGCGCCCGCGCGGTCGAGTACTTCGACCTGCTCAACCGCAGCTTCCGCGCCGAGACCGAGGGCTTCGACGGCACCCGGATCTTCGCCGACACCGAGTTCAACGAACGCGGCGAGGTGGTCGCCACCTCCCGGCCCTACTTCGAGGGCACGGACCCGGCCGAGGTCCAGAAGGCGACCGCGACCCACGACGTCATCAGCCGGGTCCTGAGCGTCACCCAGCCCGATGAGGGGGTGGAGTCCGTCACCTATGCCGGCCTGACCACCACCTCGACCAACGCCCTCAACCAGAGCCGGACCCGCAGAGGCAACGCCCGCGGCGAGCTGGTCGAAGTCGTCGACAACCTGGGCACCGCGATCACCTACAGCTACGACCCCTTCGGCAACCTGGAGAAGACCGACGCGGGCGGGGTGGTCACGACCATGGACTACGACGTCCGGGGCCTGAAGACCTTCATGGACGACCCGGACATGGGGCAGTGGAGCTACGCCTACAACGTCCTGGGCGAGCTGACCTCGCAGACCGACGCCAAGGGCCAGAGCGTCGAGCTCTTCTACGACAGCCTGGGCCGCCTGACCCGGCGGATCGAGCCCGAGGGCACCACCGACTGGACCTACGACACCGCCGCCAAGGGCCTCGGCAAGCTTCACACGGTCTCGGCCCCGCACAGCGCCTACAGCATGATCCAGAACTACGACGGTCTGGGGCGGCCGAGCGCGACGACGACGACCATCGACGGGGTCGACTACAGCCAGGCGATGACCTACGACGGCGCCGGGCGGCCGGAGACCCTGACCTATCCCTCCGGCTTCGCGGTGCGTAACAGCTACAACGCCCGCGGCTACCTGTTATCGGTGTCGGAGGAGGGCGGGGCCACGGTCTTCTGGGAGGCCGACACGGTCAACGCCGAGGGCCAGGTGACCCAGGAGACCTTCGGCAACGGCGTGGTCACCAGCAACGCCTTCGACCCCAGGACCGGCCTGATCGACGCGATCTCGACCGACCTGGCCGGGGCCGTGATCCAGGACCTGGCCTATAGCTTCGACAAAATCGGCAACCTCGAGCAGCGCGCCGACCTGCGCCAGGACCGGCAGGAAGACTTCAACTACGACGGCCTCAACCGCCTGACCTCGACCAGCCTGGTCGACACCGCCCCCAGCGGCGGGACCCTGGCGACCACCGGCTACACCTACGACGCGCTCGGCAACCTCACGAGCAAGTCCGACGTCGGCACCTTCAGCTACGGCGGCCCGGGCGCCGGCCCGCACGCGGTGACCGGGGCCGGCGAGGACGGCTACCTCTATGACGCCAACGGCAACATGACCTCGCTCATCGCTGGCGGCGCGACCCACGGCCCGTCGGTTCTGGGGGCCAGGACGCAGACGGCGGGTTCCTTTTTTCCCGACGTGCTCATGGCCGGCTTTACGGTGCCGGAGGGTGAGAACCG
>JASJBF010000065.1 GCA_030066685.1 Kiloniellales bacterium
TGGCCGGAGAGTTCATCTGGCCCAGCGACGCGCTGCGCTACTCCGGCGCCGGCCTGGCCGTCCTCGCCGGCCTGCTCTACCTCTTCTTCCGCTGGCTGGGCCGCCGGGCGGGCGGCCGCGAATGGCCTTGACCGCCGCATGATTGTCTCGGCCAGCTACCGCAGCGACATCCCGGCCTTCTACGCCGAGTGGTTCGCCCGGCGCCGCGCGGCCGGCTTCTGCCGGGTCGCCAATCCCTACGGCGGCGCGCCCTACCGGGTGCCCCTGGCCGGGCCGGAGGTCGAGGGCTTCGTGTTCTGGACCCGCAACGTCGGCCCCTTCCTGCCGGTCCTCGAGGACCTGGCCGCCGAGGGCCTGCCCTTCGTGGTCCACTACACGGTGACCGGCTATCCCCGCGCCCTGGAGCCGGCGGTCCCGGAGGCGGCGCGCGGTGTCGCCCTGATCCGCGAGTTGGCCGCGCGCTATGGGCCGCGGGTCGCGGTCTGGCGCTACGACCCGGTGATGATCACCGGCCTGACCGAAGACGCCTGGCATCTCGAGACCTTCCGGCGGCTGACCGGGGCCCTGGCCGGGGCCTGCGATGAGGTCGTGCTGTCCTTCGCCCAGATCTACGCCAAGACCCGGGCCAATACCGAACGCGCCGCCCGGGCCGAGGGCTTCACCTGGCAGGACCCGGAACCCGAGGCGAAGCGCGCGCTGCTCGCCGAGCTGGCGGCGATCGCCCGGGCCGCCGGGATCACGCCCAGCCTATGCGCCCAGCCCGAGCTTTCGGGCGCCGGGCTGCGGCCGGCCCGCTGCATCGATGCCGATCGCTTGTCGGAGGTCGCCGGCCGCCGCATCGCAGCCCGGCAGAAGGGCAACCGGCCGGGCTGCCTCTGCGCCGAGTCCCGCGACATCGGCGCCTACGACAGCTGCCCTCACGGCTGCGTCTATTGCTATGCGGTGCGGCGGCAGGACCTGGCCAAGGCGCGTTACAAGGCCCAGGATCCGGAGTCGGCCTTCCTTGGCCCGGCGCCGGAACGCGCGGCACGCGGGTGATCCGGCGCGACGGTCAGACCGCCGTGTCGATCCGCTGTCCGGGCTTGGCCTCACCCCCGGCGGCGCCCGGCGTCTCCTCCGCCGAAGCCTCTCCGGCCGGCGGGGGCGGCGCGCTGGCGTCGGCCGTCGCAGGCGCCGCCTTGAAGACGCCGACCCGGGCCGCGCGCAGCAGGCGGTCGTGGAGCTTGTATCCGACCTCGATCACTTGGGCCACGGTGCCCGCCGGCTGACTCGAATCCGGCACCTCGAACATCGCTTCATGGACGTTCGGGTCGAACTTCTCGCCCAGCGGGTCGATGATCTCGACGTTGTGCCGGGCAAAGGCTTCGCTCAGGCTCTTCTCGGTCATCACCACACCTTCGAGCAGGGCCTTGAGCTGCGGCTCGGCCTCGGCCGCCTCCGCGGAGACGCTCTCGATGGCGCGGCGGAGATTGTCCCGTACCGCCAACAGGTCCTCGGCCAGCGGCTTGACCGCGTAGCGGGCGCCGTCCTCGCGTTCGCGCTGCGCCCGGCGCCGGACGTTCTCGACCTCGGCCAGGCTGCGCAGCAGCTGATCCTTCAGCTCGGCCTTCTCCGCCTCCAGGGCTGCGATCACCTCCGCCGCCGCGTCCGCGGGCTCGGCCTCGGCCGCCTCTGCTGCGGGTGCGGCTTCGTGCTTTGCCTCCGTCGACTCGACGGGCTCCGCCGCCGGGGTCTCTTCCTCGCTGCCTTCGCCCTGCGGCTTGGCGTTGTCGTTCGACGCCATCTGTCGTTCCGTCCTCCGTTACGCCCTGGGGATCTACGCCGATGTCAGCCTATGAGGCGGCCGATGACCTGCGCCGTGTAGTCCACCATGGGAATGATCCGCGCGTAGTCGATTCGGGTCGGCCCGATCACCCCGATAGCGCCGACCACGGTGTTCTCCGAATTGGAGTAGGGGGCGATGACCAACGAACAGCCGGTCAGGCTGAAGAGGTCGCTCTCGGCCCCGATGAAGATCTGCACCCCCTGGGCCGAGTCCGTCAAGGTCAGAAGCCGCAGCAGGGATTCCTTGGTCTCCAGCGCGGTGAAGAGCTGGCGCACCCGCTCCAGGTCCTCGACCGCGGTGATGTCCTCCAGCAGCTGGGCCTGGCCGCGTACGATCAGGGCGCCGCTGCGCTCCTCGCCGCCGCCCCAGAAGGCCAGGCCGGCCTCGATCAGCTTGCCGGTCAGCTCGTTGAGCTCGGCACGCTGGGTCTCCAGCTCCCGTCTGATCTCCTCCTGGGCCTCGCTCAAGCGCCGCCCGACCAGGCGCGAGGTCAGGTAGTTGCTGGCCTCGACCAGAGAAGAGGCCGGCAAGCCGACCGGGACGTCGATGATCCGGTTCTCGACCACGCCCGAGCCGCTGACCAGCACGACCAGCGCCCGCCCGGGGCCGAGCGAGACGAACTCGATGTGCTTGAGGGTCTCCTCGGCCTTGGGCGCGACCACCAGGCCGGCGCAGCGCGACAGCCCGGAGAGGGTCTGGCTCGCCTCCTCGAAGACCTCGGTCAGGCTGCGCCCGGCGCCGCTGCACTGGGCCTCGATGCTCTCGCGCTCGGCTTTGGTGAGATTTCCGTGCTCGAGCAGGCCGTGGACGAAGAGCCTAAGGCCGAGCTCGGTCGGCAGGCGGCCGGCCGAGGTGTGCGGCGCGAAGAGCAGGCCGAGGTCCTCCAGGTCCGCCATGACGTTGCGGATGGTCGCCGGCGAGAGGTCCATCCCGAGCTGGCGCGAAAGGGTGCGCGAGCCGATGGGTTCGCCAGTCTCGACGTAGGCGTCCACGATATGCCGGAAGACCTCGCGCGAGCGCTCATTCATGCCGCTCAGCGTCTCCAGGTCAGGTCGGTTTGCTGGCACCGCTTGCGTCATCTTCCCACCGCCGAATACCTGCACAAAATCTAGGTTCGACCCCCCGAAGCGTCAACGTGGGCGCGTTGATGCAGCCCCGCTCTATGGACGGGGCGGCCGGCTTCCACTAGCCTGCGCGCCGTCCGATAGAAAAGTCTTAACGAAAGAGGCGCCAGGAATGCGACCCTCCGGCCGCGAGCCCGATCAACTGCGCGAAATCAGCCTCGAGACCGAGGTCAACAAGCACGCCGAGGGCTCCTGCCTGGTCCGCTTCGGCGACACCCACGTGCTCTGCCTGGCCAGCGTCGAGGATTCGGTGCCGCGCTTCATGAAGGGCAGCGGCCGTGGCTGGGTCACCGCCGAATACGGCATGCTGCCCCGGGCCACCAATACCCGCGGCGACCGCGAGGCGGCCCGCGGCCGGCAGAGCGGCCGGACCCTCGAGATCCAGCGCTTGATCGGCCGTTCGCTGCGCGCCGTGACCGACCTCACCGGCTTCGGCGAGCGCAGCATCAAGGTCGACTGCGACGTGATCCAGGCCGACGGCGGCACCCGCACCGCCGCGATCACCGGCGGCTACGTCGCGCTGCACTTGGCCTTCCGCTTCATACAGGAGATGGGCGCCATCAAGGCGCTGCCGCTGATCGACCAGGTCGCCGCGGTCTCCAGCGGCCTCTACAAGGGCGCAAGCGTCCTCGACCTGGACTACGACGAGGACAGCGCGGCCGAGGCCGATGCCAACTTCGTCATGACCGGCAAGGGCGGGATCGTCGAGATCCAGGCCACCGCCGAGGCCGACCCCTTCGACCAGGCGCAGTTCGACGCGTTGCTGGTCCTGGCGCGCCGAGGCATCGACGAGCTGGTTTCGATCCAGAAGCGAGCCCTGGGGATCTGATGTTGCGGAGGCCGGAGCCAATGACGGCAGGCAAAAAGGGAATCGAACGCCTGGTCATCGCGACCCACAATCCCGGCAAGCTGCGCGAGATCGCAGAGCTGATCGCGCCCTTCGGGGTCGCGGCGGTCTCGGCCGGCGATCTGGGACTGCCCGAGCCGGAGGAGACCGGCGCCGACTTCGTCGAGAACGCCGTGCTCAAGGCCGTGGCCGCCGCGGAGGCCTCGGATCTGCCGGCGCTGTCCGACGATTCCGGCCTGGAGGTGGCGGCCCTGGGCGGCGACCCCGGGATCTACTCGGCGCGCTGGGCCGGACCGGAGCGGGATTTCCGCATCGCCATGGAGCGCGTCGAACGGGAGCTCGCCGGCAAGCAGGATCGCCGCGCCGCCTTCGTCTGCGTGCTCTGCCTGGCCTGGCCGGACGGCGAGGTCATGAGCTTCGAGGGCCGCTGCCACGGCGGGCTGGTCTGGCCGCCGCGCGGCGAGCGGGGCTTCGGCTACGACCCGATCTTTCGGCCCGAGGGCCACGACATCACCTTCGGGGAGATGGCTCCGGCCGAGAAGCACCGGATCGACCACCGCTCCCGCGCCTTCGCCAAGCTGGTGCCGGCGGTCTTCGGCGCGCCCGATGGCTGACGGCCGCGCAGAGGCCGAGGACGATCCCGGCTTCGGGCTTTACGTCCACTGGCCTTTCTGCCGGTCCAAGTGTCCCTACTGCGACTTCAACAGCCACGTCCGCGAGTCCATCGACCAGGCCCGCTGGCGCGCCGCGCTGCTGCGCGAGCTCGAACACGCCGCGGCCGGCAGCGCGAGGCGCAGGCTGACCTCGATCTTCTTCGGCGGCGGCACGCCCTCGCTGATGGCGCCGGAGACCGCGGCGGCGGTCATCGAGCGCGCCAAGGCCTTGTGGCGCCTCGACCCCGAGGCCGAGATCACCCTGGAGGCCAACCCGACCTCGGCGGAGGCCCAGGCCTTCCGCGGCTTCCGGGCGGCCGGGGTCGATCGCCTGTCGCTCGGGGTCCAGGCCCTGGAAGACGACGCCCTGCGCGCCCTGGGGCGGCAACACGGCGCCGCCGAGGCGCTGGCCGCCCTGCGCCTGGCCCGGCAGGTCTTTCCACGGGTGTCCTTCGACCTGATCTACGCCAGGCCGGGGCAGGACTGCACCGCCTGGCGGGCCGAGCTCCGCCGCGCCCTCGCCGAGGCGCCCGGCCACCTCTCGGTCTACCAGCTGACCATCGAGCCGGGCACCGCCTTCCACGCCGCGCAGCGCCGCGGCGAGCTGGTCGTCCCGGACGAGGAGACCGCCGCGGCCCTCTTCGACGCCACCCAGGAGGTGCTGGACGCGGCTGGCCTGCCGGCCTACGAGGTCTCGAATCACGCCCGGCCGGGCGAGGCGAGCCAACACAACCTGACCTACTGGCGCTACGGCGACTACCTGGGCGTCGGGCCAGGCGCCCACGGCCGGATCACCCGGGCCGGACGGAAGCTTGCGACCCGACGGCACCGCGCCCCTGAGGCCTGGCTGAAGCTGGTCGAGACCCGGGGCCACGGCACCCGCGAGGAGGCCGTGCTGGACGGCGAGCTGCGCCTGGCCGAGATGGTGATGATGGGGCTGCGCCTCGGCGAGGGCATCCCGCGCGGCCGCTTCCGCCGCGAGTTCGCGGCCGCCCCGGAAGCGATCTTCGATCCCGCCCGCATCGAGAGCGCGGCCGAAGCCGGCTACCTCGAACTCGACGCGCAGGGCTTGCGCGCGACGGCGGCCGGACGGCGCCGCCTCGATGCCTTGATCCCGCATGTCCTGGACGGGGCGAAGTTGAGTACGGTCAGGGCAGCGGAGGCATAGAACCTTCTCTCCGACCTGCCAGGCGGTTTCCCCTCACCCTCCCACAGCGCTGCCGCGCTGCGGACCCCCCTCTCCCACGGGGAGAGGGATGTGGAGGCTTGGCGAGGCGGCCAGCCGAGCCTTAGCCGGAGCCGGGTGAGGGGCGGCTCGTCTGATCGGCAAGTGCGCTAATTCACCAGGCGCTGGAAGCTCTGCGGCGCGGGGTCGACCACCTCCAGCTCGCCGGGGCGCATCTCCATCACCGCCAGGCCGCGCTCGGCGAGGCCGTTGGGCAGGAACCGCAGGATCCCGTCTATGCCCGAGAAGCCGCTCGGCTGGGTGATCTGCCGGCCGGCGAAGGCGGCAGGATTGCCCCGCGCCTCGGGCCGGGTGACCAGCAGAACCGCGAGGGCCGTGGCGTCGTAGGCCAGGGAGGAGAAGCGCGGCGGCTGGCTGCCGTAGGTCTCCAGGTAGCGGGTCCGAAAGCCCTCCCAAGAGCTCGGCGGCGGCGCCGCGAACCAGCCGCCGACCAGCGCGGGCTCGCGCGACAGCTTGACGTCGTCCCAGAGGTTGGTGCCCAGGAAACGGACCTTCTTGGGATCGACGTCGTAGAAGGGCAGCAGCGGCGCGATGGTCTGCAGCCGGATGCCGCCGAGCGGCAGCAGGACCGCATCGAAGCCCGGCTCGCCGAGCGTGTCCAGGGTCTCCAGCCGGTCAAGCTGCTCGACCACCTCGGGGTCGGCCTCGGCCTCGCCCTCGGTCTGGCCCTCGAGGGACTTCTTCTGGCGCTCCAGGGCGACGCGGCGCTGGTCGTAGTCGGAGATCTGGCGCACCGCGGCCGAGACGTCGCGCTCCGCCGGATCGAAGAACCCGACCTTGGTCAGCTCGGCGCCGTTGCGCGCGACCGCGGCCGAGAGCGCGGCCACGACCGCGTTGCCGTAGCGCGACCGCGGCGCGAGGACGGCGAAACGGCGCAGGCCCTGCTGGCTGGCATAGGCGACCACGCGGTCGACCTGGGCCGCCGGCGGCAGGCCCATCAGATAGACGCCGTTCCCGGCCACGGCGGGATCGTTGGAGAAGGCGAGCACCACGACCTGGCGGGCCCGCGCCTGGGGCGCCGCGGCCGCGACCGAGGTCGCGAAGAAGGGCCCGACCAGCAGGGCCGCGCCCTCCTCCAAAGCCGAAATCGCCGCGGCCTGGGCGCCCGCCGGCGTCCCCTTGGTGTCGCGGACGATCAGTCCGACCTGCGTCTGGCGGGAATCGAAGAGCGCGAGCTGCGCGGCGTTCAGCAGCGCCGTCCCCAGCGGCGCCTTGGGTCCGCTGAGCGGCAGCAGGAGGCCGATGCGGGTCTGTCCCGAGGCGCCCGCCCCCAGGATCGGCGAGACGTCGATCCCGCTCGACAGGGGGCCGCCGCCGACGGCACCCGGGCCGGCCTCCGGCAGTTCGAGCGAGAGCTGCGGCTGCGCCGATCCGAGCACCGGCTCGACCGTCGTCCCGCCGGGCGGCGGTGCCGGGTCGCCGCCCTTGCCGCTCGAACAGGCGGCGAGGGCGAGGACGACAAGCGCTCCCGCAGCGGGACGTCGGAGAGGCATGATCAGATTCAAGGCTCGTGACCCAGCAAGCGGCCCTCGGAACGGTCCGTGCCCGGGCGCGGACCGACGAAAAACCTAGCGCCCGCAAGGCAGCAAGTAAATCGCCGCCTTGACGCCCGGACGGCGTGCGTCGGCGGGGGCACAGAAGCCGCTCAATGTGGCAAGATGGAGGCGCGATGGCGAAGCGAAACCGCAAGGGGGCGGAGCTCCGGGGCCGCTGGGCCGAGGCCCTGGCCGCTTGGCGGCTGCGCCTGACCGGCTACCGCATCCTCGCCCGGCGCTTCCGCGTGACGCAGGGCGAGGTCGACCTGGTGGCCCGCCGCGGGCGGGTCCTGGCAATGGTCGAGGTCAAGGCACGAGCCGACGCGGGCAGCGCCGCCGACGCCCTGCAGGCGCGCCAGCGCCGGCGGATCGAGCGCGCGGCTTTGGCCTTTCTGCAACGCCATCCGGAATTCGCCGCCCTGCGCCTGAGATTCGACATGATGCTCATTGTCCCGCGGCGCTGGCCGCGTCACATAATAGACGCTTGGCGGCCTGCGGGCGGCGGGTCTATCTAGCCGCCTGTGACATCGACGTGTCCCGCCCCGATTCCCGGCCTTCGGGTCGGCCTTACCCGCGGACAGGAGGAGAATCAGACATGTTTCCTGTCGTCTACCGATCCACCGGAGTCCTTCGCCTGGCGGTGCTGCTGGCGGCGCTGGGCGGCTTGAACCCCTCCGCCTGCGCACCGGTCGCCGTGGCCGCCGGCGCCGGCGCCGGCGCGGCCGTCGGTGTGGGCCTCGCCCAGGAAAAGGGCGCCGCCGCCGCTGCGCGGGACGTCCGGATCCGCACCGAGATCAACGGCCTCTGGCTGCAGACCGACGAGAACCTGATTTACGACATCGAGCTACAGGTCCAGGAGGGCCGGGTGCTGCTGACCGGCTCGGTCGACGACCCCGAACTGCGGCTCAAGGCGGTCCGGCTGTGCTGGCAGGTCGACGGTGTCCAGGAGGTGATCAACGAGATCGAGATCTCCGACAAGTCGGGCTTCGTGAACTACACCCGCGACGTCCAGATCTCGACCGAGCTGCGCTCGACCCTGCTGGTCGACGGGGAAATCAGCTCGATCAACTACTCGATCGAAACCGTCAACCAGACCATCTATCTGATGGGCGTCGCCAAGAGCCAGGACGAGCTCGACCGGGTCATCGACCACGCCCGCAACATCGAATACGTCCGCCGGGTGCGCAACTACGTAAGGGTCAAGGAACCGGAAGACGAGACCTGAAGCCATCGCCTAAACACGTAGAGCGCCATGGAGACCCCGAAGATCGCCCGCGACCCTCAGAACGAGCTGCGCCGCCTGGGCGGGCTGGCCGAAGATGCGATCGACTTGGCCGAGGCGGCGCTGCTCCTGGCCGACCTGGAGCGGCCGGGCGGCGACCTGGGCCGCTACCGCCACCACCTCTCGTTGCTGACCCGCGACACCGCGGCGGCGGCCGATGGCTTGGACGCGGAGGACTCGCTGGAGGCCCGGGCTGCGGCGCTGCGCCGGGTTCTGGTCGAGCGCTACGGCTACGAGGGCGACGCCGCGACCTACGACGACCTGCAGAACGCCAACCTGATGCGGGTCATCGACCGGCGCCGCGGCCTGCCGGTCGCGCTCGGGATCCTCTTCCTCCACGCCGCCCGGGCCCAGGGATGGCAGGCGGCGGCCCTGAACTTCCCGGGACACTTCCTGATCCGGCTCGAGCTCCACGGCGAACGCCTGATCCTCGATCCCTTCCACCAGGGCCGGATCTGCGAGACCCGCGACCTGCGCGACCTGCTGAAGTTCGCCCTGGGCTCGGAGGTCGAGCTCGGCCCGGAGCACTACGCCGAGGTCGGCAACCGCGGCGTTCTGCTGCGCCTGCAGAACAACATCAAGCAACGCCTTCTGCAGGCCGAGGACCTCGAGCGCGCCGTGGCGGTCATGGAGGCGATGCTGATGTTCGCGCCGGACTCCTCCGAGCTGTGGTGCGACCTTGGCCTGGCTCAGGCCCGGCTGGGCAGCCTGCGCGGCGCCATCCTGGCCCTCGACAACTTCGTCCAGCTTGGCGGCCGGGACCCGCGCCGGGCCGAGGTGCTGGGCCTGCTTCAGCAGCTGCGCCGCAAGCTGAACTGAGCCTGCCCTTTGCCGAGACCTGAGGACCCGAAGGCGGTATAGTCCCCGTCCCGATCGGAGCCAGGAAACCCAGCCGGCCATGAGCCTTCGCGTCGCCTTTCAGATGGACCCCTTGGCGGGCATCGACATCGATACCGACTCGACCTTCGTGCTGGCCCTCGAAGCGCAGAACCGGGGCCACGAGGTCTATCACTACCTGCCGCAGGACCTGGCCTTCGGGGCCGGCGCCGTGCGCGCCCGGGCCCGGCCGCTGGAAGTCCGCCGCAAGACGGGCGACCACTTCACCCTGGGCCCGGAGGAACGCCTCGACCTGCGCGACATCGATGTCGTGCTGCTGCGCCAGGACCCGCCCTTCGACATGGCCTACATCACCACCACCCACCTGCTCGAGCACCTGCACCCGCGGCCGCTGGTGGTCAACGACCCGGCCGAGGTCCGCAACGCGCCGGAGAAGCTTTTCGTCACCAACTTTCCCGACCTCATGCCGCCGACCCTGATCAGCAGCCATCGTGAGGAGATCCTGGCCTTCCGCGCCGCCCAGGGCGACATCGTGATCAAGCCGCTGTTCGGCAACGGCGGCGCCGACGTCTTCCACATCCGGCCCGAGGACGACAACCTCAACGCCCTCTTGGAGATGTTCACCCGGATCTACCGCGAGCCGATCATGGTTCAGCGCTACCTGCCGGAGATCCGCCAGGGCGACAAGCGCATCATCCTGATCGACGGCGAGCCGGCCGGCGCGGTCAACCGGGTGCCGCCCGAGGGCGAGGCCCGCGCCAACCTGCACGTCGGCGGCCGCGCCGAGAAGTCGGCCCTGACCCCGCGCGAACAGGAGATCTGCGCCCGCCTCGGCCCGACCCTGGCGGAGCGCGGCCTGGTCTTCGTCGGCATCGACGTGATCGGCGACTACCTGACCGAGATCAACGTCACCTCGCCCACCGGCCTGCAGGAGATCGACCGCTTCGACGGGGTCTGCCTGGAGGGCCTGATCTGGGACGCCATTGAGGCGCGCCTGGCGCTGGTCGAGGAGGCCGGCCGCGGCCTGGCCGGCTGATCGCGGCCGAGGCCGGATCGCCGAGGCTCGGTCTCGCCCCGATGCGCTTCTTCTTCTTCGGCAGCCTGCGCGACCACGACATCCTGGAGGTGGTGATCGGCCGGTCCTTTCCCCGCCGCCCCTTTCCGGCCGGCCACCTGCCGGACCACCGGCTGGAGCGCATGGCCAAGGAGACCTTCCCGCTGCTGGTCGCAGCGCCCGGCGCCCAGGCGCCCGGGATCGTGGTCGAAGGCCTCGAGACGGCCGACATCGAGCGCATCCACTTCTTCGAATCGGTCGAGTACGAGCCGCGCCTGCACACCGTCGAACTGGCCGCGGGCGGCACCCTGGACTGCCATCTCTTCGCCGCCACCCCGGTGGCCGGCGTGACCGGCGAGTACTGGCACTACGACGACTGGGCCGCGCGCCACAAGGCCAAGGAGCTGCGCGAGGCTCGGCTCTGGATGGCCTTCCACGGCCGGGTCACGGCCGCGGAGGCCGACCGCCTGTGGAACGAAGCGGTGGCCGGCGACCGCGCGCTCGAGGATCTGGTCGCCGAGGTGATCGGCGTCTCCGGAGCTGCCCCCGGACGCGGCGGCGGGGGCTCGTGACCTGGCGTGGCGATTCGACCCGCTAACGCCTGACCTGGCTCGACGGGCGAGGAGCTGTCTTGCGGACCGGCGCCACCCGTCACCTCGACCAGCAGGGCCTCGGCCACGGTGTCGAGGCGGCCTATGCAGCGCACCCGCCGCCTGTCGCCCGCCGCCGCCGCATAGGGCGGCGCGATCAGGGAAACCTCGAGCTCGACGACCTCCAGCAGCTTGCCGCCGATGTCTTCGAAGCGGCTGGTCCAGAAATGGCCTTTGGGCTGGAAGGCGTTGCGCAGGTACCAGCCGGCAGCGTCCCCCGCCGGGGCGCCCGCCGTCAATTCCCGGACCACCCGGTCGAAGAGCGCGGCGCAGGCGTCGCGCGTGCGGCCCTTTTCCGGCACCTGCAGGGACAGGAACAGCGTCACGCGGCCGCGACGCCAGTCATAGATGGTGCCGGCCTCGGGCGGCGCGCCGCCCGCCCCCGGCCCGACGAGCCGAAGGCCCGCCCGTTCGATGTCACGATCGAGCTGGGCCAGACACCAATCGAAGAGAGTCAGCGGCTCCGCCATCAGGCGGTGCAGGATATCGGGCGTCTGGGCCCGCGCCGGGTCGGCCGCCGCGAGCGCCAGCAGCAGGGCCGCCGGGGCCAAGGCGCGCAAGGCTCTCATATCGCCCCCCTGAAGCTGTCGGCGCCGAATGCGCGGTTAGGGTTTGAGCCGCACAGGGCAGGGCCAGGGAAAGCTGGTCGGGCTCAGCCGGACGTCTGCAAGGAGTCGTGGAGCCGCGGCAGGATCCGCTCGACGCAGTCGCGGCCTTCGGCGATGGCGTCCTCGGCACGATTGAAGTCCATCAGCCGGATGTGGCCCAGGCGCGGCTCCAGCAGAACCTCGGGCGGGTCGCCGGCCATGCGGCTGCGGGTGATCTGGTTCTGCATGATGCTGATGGAATCCGCGACCACGTCGAAGTAGGAGGGGCGTTCCCGCTCGCCGTCGAGGAGTTGGACGAAGAGCCGCTCGGCCCCGCCGCGGATGCCGCTCGGGATCTCCTTGGTCAGACGGGCCAGGAACTTGGAACCCGAGGTGTCGATCCCGCGCCGCGCCTTGCCCGCGGCACGGCCGCGGCGCCGGGCCGCCCGCTTGCCGGCGAGATCGCTGTTGAGGTTGACCGCGATCACGTGGTCGGCGCCCAGGGCCCGGCAGAGCGAGACCGGAACCGGGTTGACCAGGGCGCCGTCGACCAGCCAGCGGTCGTCGCTGGCCGCCGGGCTGACCAGGCCCGGCAGCGCCACCGAGGCGCGCACGGCCTGGAACAGCGAGCCCTCGCGCAGCCAGACCTCCCGGCCGGTCGCAAGGTCCGTGGCGATGGCGCCGAAGGCGATCGGCAGGTCCTGGATCTCGACGTCCTCCTGGCGCTCGGACATGAAGCGCATCAGGCGGTCGCCCTCGATCAGGCCGCCGCCGGCAAAGCGCAGGTCGAAATGGCCGAGGATCTCACGCCAGTCGAGCTGCCGCGCCCAGGGACCCAGATCCCCGATGTGGCCGGTCACCAGGGCGGCACCGACGAAGGCCCCGATCGAGCAGCCGGTGACCACGTCCGGCTCGACCCCGGCCGCGGTCAGGGCCTCGACGACGCCGATGTGGGCCCAGCCCCGCGCCGCGCCGCTGCCGAGCGCCAGACCGATCCGGGGCGCCTGGCGCGCCGGCGGCACAGGGCCTGGCTTCGCCTCCTTCGGTGCCTTGCGGGCACGGCGGCGTTCCGCGGCGGCCATCAGTCCTCGCCCAGCTTCTTCTCGACCCGGGTGATGTCGGCGCAGATTTCGACGCAGTCATCGCAGATGAAGACATCCGGGCCCGCGATCAGCTTCGCGACCTCGTGCTGGCCCTTGCCGCAGAAGGAGCAGTGCTGGGTCTCGGTGTCCGCGCCGCCTCGCTCGGATCTCCGGCCGTCTTGCGAGTCGCCTCCGGCCTGCGCCGCGGCAGCCCCGTCGCGGTCGCCGGCGAAGCGCCCGGCCGTCCTCCGGGTGTTGACCTCCAGGATCAAGCCTTTGATCTCGGCGAGCTTCCGGTCGACGTCGCTGAAGAGCTCGACGATCTTCTCGAAGCCCTCCTGCGGGCCGTGCTCGTCCTTGGCCATAACGCTTCTCCAGGTTCCGGCACTCCGGCGAGCCCAGGCGCCCGGCCTCGTCGGGCCGCTGGGCTCTGGGATGCCACCGGCGGCGCCATCCCTACCGTCCAGACGCCTGACATACCATATCAGGACCAGGGTGACGCGATGAGATCACGCAATCACAGGCTGCTCGGATGGCTCCTCGCCGCGGCGCTGCTGCTGCCGGGCATCGCAAACGGCCAGGACAGCTGCATGGGCCGCGACGAGGCCATCACCTGGCTCGAGACGCGCTTCGGCGAGCGGGCGATCGGCCGGGGTTTCGCCGACGACGGCCGCGTGATGTTCGAGGTCTTCGTCGGCCCTAAGGGCACCTGGACGCTGCTGGTCTCGACCCCCGAAGGGCCGAGCTGCATCATCGCCGACGGCTTCGATTGGCAGCAGCTGACACCACGGCCAGAAGGCGCGGCGGCCAAGGCGGCGCGGCCATCCCTGCAAGCCGGGCCGTTGTGATTGCGGTCCGGTCCGGCGCCCTGAATGCGGCCGCGATTAGAAGTCGAAGGAGCGCCAGTCGTACTTCTCGACCATCTTGGCGACACGGTCGGGGCGGAAGCGGCCGGTCTGCTCCCAGTCCTCGCGCTGCTGCGCCTGCCGGGCGTCGAGCTGCGGGGTCGCCGGCAGCCGGCCCCGATTCTTGGCGGTCGTGACGAAGACCCAGGCACCCTCCTCCGGGGTCGTCTTCTCCGCCTGAAGGGTGGCGGCGGCCTCGACCAGGGTCTTCTGGGAGATCGTAAAGGTGCGATAGCCCAGGGCCTTGATCGAGCCGTTGAAGCGAAATCCATAGTACACGACGTCACTCTCCCTCTGTCGACGCGGTCATCGCCGTGTCGTTATTTTATCTTTCGTTAACCTTATTCGCTCTAATCAGTATTTTAGGGGTATCGATTCGAACTAGCTTAATAAAGTGTTACCAGAATACAAGAGCGCGGTCACCTGGTACTTCCGACTCACCCTGCAACCCTACCTGGCCGAGCACCGCATCGGCGTCGTGCGCTTGCTGCCGACGGCGCCCCGGTATCGCGGCGTCCCCGCTTCCGTGATAGCCTCATCCTGGGTTGCAGAACCCGCGCCTGCACCACATCACGTTGAGATCCTCCCATGAGCACTCGATTCGCTAGCCGGCTCTGGATGGCCTGGTCCCTGGTTCTTCTGGTGGCGATGGCCGGCGTCTCCTGGCACGCGGCAAGGGCGACGGCGCCCTTGAACGGCCGGGAGGTCGTCGCACCGGTGCGCGGCGGCCTCGAGAGACTTAAGGCCGCCGGACCTCGGATCGAAGCCATCGCGATCGAAGCGGAAGGCTATTCGAACGAGCTTTCTCGCATCGCTCAGAGGCAGTTACCCCGGTCGCCCTTCGGACTTGAGGAGCCGCCTTTCCTGCAAGAGATGAGGGCGAGAGAAGAAGGGCTTCTTGCCGCTTTGACCGGGATACGAGATCAATTACGGGACTCCAAGCGACAGCTTGTCGATCTGCAGAGTCAGTTGGACACTCTGGAGTCGTCGATGCAAGCCGACCTTGACGGTCTCCAAAATCAAATCGGACTCTTGCAAGAAGTCTCCGATGCTCAGCGCGATTTGACCGGCTTCGCTCTGGCGGTTATCGCTGCGCTCGGGGCGCTCTCAACCCTTGTTCTGGCACGGCAGGCGGAGCGGCGGGCAGGGCGGCAAACGGGAGGTGAAGAGACTGCGGGCGCCGAGTCCCGATGATCGCCGCGCAGGCCTCGGCTGCCGCGACGCGGCACGAAAATAGGGGCAGGACCCTGGAGCCCCACCCCTCCGCCACGTTGGCTCTGTGACCCGGCCGGTCAGGCCTTGAGGTCGACGGCCTCCACGATAAAGCGGCCGCGCCCGCGGCGCACGGCATAGGCGCCGCCCCGAGGAATACGCACCTTTTCCATCAGGGGGCTCAGGGCGTTCTCGATCAACTCGATGTTGGGATCGGTCGCCCCGCTACCGTTGGCCTGCTGAGCGAGCCATTTGATGAAAGCGTCCTCCGCGATCTGGTCCCCGAGGGACTTTCTCAGCGCATTCAGCTTGCGAACCTCTCCCTTGCTCAGGGACTTTTCATCGATTGCAGTCTTGGCCTTGGCCATCGTTTCCTTCTCCTATCGTAGGGGGTACCCAACATATTTCTGGATTTTCCGGCAAGATCAAGCCCGCAAATGGGCTAGAACGGGAAAGACTAGTCAGAAGTGCACGCCGCTTAAAGAGAGTCGTCCTGTCGACGGATAACGCGGCAGCACGAGCACGTTGTTCACGCCCGGGACCGGCCGTCCAAGGGGCCGGCAAGTTCGGCGATGCCATCGCGTTTCGCTTCGTGCCGGTCAAACAGACGCCGGCGATGGCCCGGCGAAAGATCGCGCGCCCTCGCGGCGCCAAAGCGTCTTGCCGCCGCCCGTGTCGCCGGTGCGCTTTTTCCTCTTCCTCGCCTGCATCGCCGAAACGCCCGGTCTGCGCGCCGGCCACCCGGCCGCTGGCCAAGCCGGGGCTCTGCCACTAGGCTCTACCGGCGGTTGCGGCGCACCCGGACGACGCGGTGCGGGCCGGCCGCCGCGGGGAGTCGGCGGGAGGGGGATCGCCCATGGTGGCGCGGGCCAGGACGGTGGCGTTCCAGGGCATCGAGGTGGTCGACGTCGACGTCCAGGTCCAGATGGCGGCCGGCATGCCGGTCTTCACCGTGGTCGGCCTGCCCGACAAGGCGGTGGCCGAAAGCCGCGAGCGGGTCCGCGCCGCCCTCGGCGCCCTGGGCCTGGGCCTGCCGCCGGACCGGATCACCGTCAACCTGGCGCCCGCGGACCTCCTGAAGGAGGGCAGCCACTTCGACCTGCCGATCGCGCTCGGCCTGCTGGCCGAGATGGGCGTGCTGCCGGCGGAGGAGGTCGGCGGCTACCTGGCCCTGGGCGAGCTGGCCCTGGACGGCCGGGTCAGCCCGGTCGCCGGGGTTCTGCCGGCCGCCCTGCACGCCTCGGCCGCCGGGCTGGGCGTGATCTGCCCGGCCGTCCAGGGCGGCGAGGCGGCCTGGGCCGGCGGTGCCGAGGTCCTGGCGCCGGAGACCCTGCTGGCCCTGGTCAACCACTTCAAGGGCAGCCAGGTCCTGACCCCGCCCGAGCCCAGGGTCGCCGAGGCCGCCGTTGCGGCCCTCGACCTCCAGGACATCAAGGGCCAGGAGACCGCCAAGCGCGCCCTGGAGATCGCCGCCGCCGGCGGCCACAACCTCTTGATGATCGGCCCGCCCGGCGCCGGCAAGTCGATGCTGGCCCAGCGCCTGCCCGGGCTGCTGCCGAGCCTGACCCCGGCCGAGGCGCTGGAGGTCTCGATGATCCACTCGGTCGCCGGGCAGCTCGAGGGCGGCCGGCTGCTGCGCCGGCGCCCGTTTCGCGACCCGCACCACTCGGCCTCCCTGCCGGCCCTGGTCGGCGGCGGCCTGCGCGCCAAGCCGGGCGAGGTCTCCCTCGCCCACCTGGGCGTGCTCTTCCTCGACGAGCTGCCGGAGTTCGCCCGCGCCACCCTGGAGGCCCTGCGCCAGCCGCTGGAGACCGGCCGGGTCTCGATCGCCCGGGCCAACGCCCACGTCACCTATCCGGCCCGGGTCCAGTTGGTCGCGGCCATGAACCCCTGCCGCTGCGGCCACCTGGACGACCCGGCCCTGGCCTGCAGCCGGGCGCCCAAGTGCGCCCAGGACTACCAGGCGAAGATCTCGGGCCCGCTCTTCGACCGCATCGACCTCCACGTCGAGGTCCCGGCGGTCGCCGCCGCCGACCTCTCCCTGCCGCCGCCCGCCGAGGGCTCCGAGGCCGTCGCCGCCCGGGTCACCGCCGCCCGCGGGCGCCAGAGCGCCCGCTTCGCGGCCCTGGAGGCCGAGCCCGCGCCGCGCTGCAACGCCGAGGCCGACGGCAGTCTCCTGGAGGAGATCGCCGCCCCCGACGCGGAGGGCCGCGCCCTCCTGACCCGGGCGGCGGAGAAGATGAAGCTCTCGGCCCGCGGCTACCACCGGGTCCTGCGCGTCGCCCGCAGCCTCGCCGACCTCGACGCCAGCGACCGCGTCCGCCGCCCCCACATCGCCGAGGCCCTCTCCTACCGTCGCGTGGTGCCCTGGGCAGGGGCGTGAGACAGCGCTCTTCGTTCAGGAATCACAAAGGCATCAAGGGTGACGGAAGTGGTGCCTAAGCTGTTGTACCTTCCTCAGAAGCCTGTTGGACCGCATTGTAGAGTTGCGTAGCCAACATTCCCTCAAGAAGCTCCTCCATTGCAGAAACATCTACGACCTCATCCTTCCAAGGCTCGTCGGCAGCCTCTAGAGCGTCGTAGTACGGGACTTTGTCGTCTGCAATTTGATCCGGGATTGTTGGCGTCCCCGCCAGCAGCCCGTTGAGCCTAGTGTTTAGGACCACGTACATCGCTGCACGGGCTGTCCGGCCATTCCCATCGGCAAATGGGTGTATCCAGTTGAGGCGCCATAGGACATAAGCCGCTAGATGGATTGCGCTCGATACTTCCCAGTTATCGTTGACGTAACGGCAAAGGGCATCGACGTGTTCCGCAACGTAGTAATGCTCCGGAGGCTGGTGATTGCTCTTCCCGATTTGTACCGGTGTGTTCCGATACGTTCCTGCTAGAGCATGAATCCCTTCAAGGGCTGCATGATGCAGTTGGAGGATGTGACGTGGCGCCAGCCTGAAGGGACGTTCTGGATCTTGGATGTGTTCTCGGATGATGTCGGTTGCGAGCCGGAACTGATGAACACCGTTTTCAGCTTCGCGACGTGCCTTTTCGTCAGGATCAGTAATCAGTTCCTGTGGTTGCGCAATACTGTGGCGGTCGGTGGGCACGCCTGTCAGTTGTCCCCATCGCGCTTCGGTGTCTGAGCTTCCTCAATCTGCTTATCAACCTCGGCAACAAGTTCCCGCGTTATGCGGTCGTTTTCAATGTGGGTATTGCCATATACGAAGCTCTGGCGCTGCGCGCGCTCGTCATCCGCCGTCATGGCGATCTTTCGTGCCTTTTCAACCAGCTTCTCTAGGTCTGTTGGCATAGTATTCATCCTCCCGAATCGGACGGCAGCTTAGCTGCCTCGAATCATGGATTGCAACTCTTTACAAGGACCTAATCCACTAGCTCTCCGGATCAAGCCAAAAAACCGTGTGCTCCACGCTCTCGCGCTTCAGTGGCATGGCCACTCCATTCGCGAGAATGGAGCCCAACCTTCGCTGACAGCGCCTCACACTGATGCCTCCCTGCCCATGCACGCTGTGGATTAGGCTCAGCACGTGCCGGCCAAAGCGGCGGAGATGCCGTCATACTTGCCCCATCAAACTGAAGGTCGCGCCACTAAGAAACACATCGCGGCAGATCTCCTCGAAACCATGCCGCTTTGGCCATCGCGCGCCCTGCCCATCGCCTTCCCACACGCGGAGGCACACCGCAGTCATCAACCTGCTCGCCTCATGCCCGCCGAAGGTCAGCGGTCCTGCAGAAACGCCCAGAATGTCTGCCGAAACGGTTCTCAAAGATCAGCAGCCCCTGACGCTTTGTCCGCCTCTTCTGCAATGTCTTCAGGTCTGAGAACACCGCTTCGCTTCAGCTCGTCAATCTCACGCGTGATCAGATATCGGGCCACATCTGTTGGGCTTGTGCCATAGCCGTGCTTTGCGAGCACACGCAAGCATGCATGGTGGTGGTCCGAGAGGCGAGGCTGGATCTTCGGATTGGCCATAGGCCCAGAGGCTAGCACCCGGCGTCAATCTGATCAGTATCCAATTGGCATCCAATTGGCATCCGATTGGCATCCACAAGATGCTTGACGAAATGTTCACCGTTCCCCAATATCTAGGGGTGAACTGGTTCTGACAGAAAAAGAGCGGCCACAAAGACCGCTCTTGAGGTGAGGCCCGGGTCGGAATCGAACCGACGTCCACGGGTTTGCAAGGCCACGTCGCATAGCCATTCTGCCACCGGGCCATTGAAGCGCCCTGCTCAGTCGAGCAGGGCGCTTTGCTTCTGTGGCAGGATGATGACTCGAAGCGCTGACGGAATCAACAGCTAGTATGTGGGCTACTGCGGACCCGCCTACATGTTGTGTTTATCCTCAAAGGATCCCATCCACATCTGTGGATAACTTCGCCGACAACAACCCCCTGATGATCGGCCCGCCCGGCGCCGGCGAGTCGGTACTGGCGCAGCGCCTTCCCAGGCTGCTGGCGCCCCTGACCCCAGCCGAGTCCCTGGAGGCCGAGCCCGCGCCGCGCTGCAACGCCGAGGCCGACGGCAACCTGCTGGAGGCGATCGCCGCCCCCGACACGGAGGGCCGCGCCCTCCTGACCCGGGCGGCGGAGAAGATGAAGCTCTCGGCGCGCGGTTACCACCGGGTCCTGCGCGTCGCCCGCAGCCTCGACGCCAGCGACGGCGTCCGCCGCCCCCACATTGCCGAGGCCCTCTCCTACCGCCGCGTGGTGCCCTGGGCGGGGGCGTAGAGCCGGACCGGCGGCCGCTCCGCATCGCGATCGAGCCCTTGGCTGAGATCGTGCGACGGCCCACTCGATTCATGCGGAAATGCCCCGGAGACCGGCCTCGAAACTCGTCCTTGAGTCCGCGAGAAGACGCCCAATATCTGGGTGGGCGGCATTCAGGGTGTGACCACGGGATCAATTCCTCGGCCCTACAGGAGGCGCTGGTGGCAAGCACCCAAACG
>JASJBF010000066.1 GCA_030066685.1 Kiloniellales bacterium
GGCCGGGTTTGCTTGACCGCCCGCTGCGTTGCGCTCCGCTTACGGTACATCGCACAGCTGCGCGAAGCGCGCCTGACCGGCGGACAAGCAAACCCGGTCAAATGAGTCATTATCAACGCCCCTTGGTATAAGCCCGCTTCTTTGCGTCCTTCTTCCTGCCGCCGCGTTTCCGGGCGCCCGGCTTCCGGGCATAGGGGTTCTCGCCCTTCCTCAGGGCGATGCGGATCGGCGTGCCCTCGAGCTTGAAATCGCTGCGCAGCTGGTTCTCCAGGTAGCGCAGGTAGGAGGCCGGAATCGCCGCCGGCCGCGAGCAGAAGATCGCGTAGCTCGGCGGCCGGGTCTTCGTCTGGGTCACGTACTTCAGGCGCACCTTGCGGCCTTTGGACAGCGGCGGCGGATGGGCCGCGGTGACGGCCTCCAGCCAGCGGTTCAGCTCGCCGGTCGGGACCCGGGCGTTCCAGACCCGGTAGGCCTCGAGCACCGCGTCCATCAGGCGGTCCAGATGCCGGCCTTCCAACGCCGAGATCGCCACCTTGGGCACGCCGCGGACTTGCGGCAGGGAGCGTTCCAGGCGGTCGTCGAGTTGCCGCAGGGCGGCTTCCCGGTCGGTGCAGGCGTCCCACTTGTTGAGCGCGATGACCAGGGCCCGGCCCTCGTCGACGCTGTGCCGGGCGATGGTGAGGTCCTGGCGCTCCAGACCCTCGTTGGCGTCCAGCAGGAGGACCACGACCTGGGCGAAGCGGATCGCCCGCAGGGTGTCCTCGACCGACATCTTCTCCAGCTTGGCCGCGACCTTGGCCCGCTTGCGCAGGCCCGCGGTGTCGACCAACTGGACCTCCTGTCCCCTGTAGGACCACTGGACGGCGATGGCGTCGCGGGTGATCCCGGCTTCCGGGCCGGTCAGGACCCGGTCCTCGCCGATCAGCCGGTTGACCAGGGTCGACTTGCCGACGTTGGGCCGGCCGACGATGGCCAGCTGCAGGGGCCCGGCGGCCGCGTCCCCCGCCTCCTCGGTTTCCTCTGCCACCGCGGACGCCGCCTCGGCGAAGGGCGCCACGGCATCGCGCAGGTCGGAGAATCCCAGATCGTGCTCGGCCGAGAGCGGCACGGGATCGCCGAAGCCGAGCCCGTAAGCCTCGGCCAGGCCGGAATCGCCCGCCCGGCCCTCGCACTTGTTGGCGACCAGGACCACCGGCAGGTCCTGGCGCCGGAGCCAGCGGGCGAAGTGCCGGTCGAGCGCGGTCAGGCCGGCCCGGGCGTCGATCAGGAAGAGAACCAGATCGGCCGACAGCAGCGCCCGCTCGGTCTGCTGGCGCATCCGCGCCTCCAAGGCCTCGGGCGCGGCCTCTTCCAGCCCTGCCGTGTCGATGACCCGCAGCCGCAGGTCGTGCAGCCGAGCCTCGGCCTCGCGGCGATCGCGGGTCACGCCGGGCTCCTCGTGCACGAGGGCCAGCTTTCGGCCGACCAGGCGGTTGAACAGGGTCGACTTGCCGACGTTGGGCCGGCCGATGATCGCGACGGTCAGGGGTTGCATGTCGTCTGCTTTTCCAAGCGCCCGCCCGGCCGATCCCGGGTGCGGCGTCAGCGCATCGCCACCAGGGTCGCGCCCTCGGTCAGGAAGTAGACGGTGTTGCCGGCCACCACCGGCGTCACCGCCGCGGCCCCCGGCAGATTGAACTCGCCCTGCACCTCGCCGTTCCTGGGCGAGACCCAGACGCCCTTGCCATGGCTGCCGGCCAGCACCAAGCGCCCCCCGGCCAGGACCGGGCCGCGCCAAGTGATCGGATCTTGCCGGTCGTCTTCGTCCTCGAACTGCTGCAGCGGCTGGACCCAGCGGACTCCGCCGTTGGCCCGGGTCAGGCAGACCAGCTGCGCGTCGGCGCTGACCACATAGATGAAGTCGCCCCCGACCCAAGGAGTCTGGACCGAACTGAGGTCGATGTCCCAGGCCCGCTCGCCGCGGCGCAGATCGATCGCGATCATGCGGCCGGCGTTGCTGGCCGCCAGCACCAGACCCCGGTCGATCACCGGCAGCCCCCGGATATCGGCCATGTCCGCGATGGGATCGATGCGCCGCACGCTAGCCAGGAGATCGCTCCACAGGACCCGGCCGTTCTCGGCGAGCAACGCAAAGAGCTCGCCCGAGGAATAGGGCGCGATCACGGTGGAGCCCTGAACCGCCGGGCTCGAGCCGCCGAGCAGGGTCGCGACCTCCTGGATGCCCGTGTGCGACCAGAGCGCGGCCCCGGTCCGGGCATCGAGCGCGTGGAGCTGGTTGTCGACCGAGACCACGAAGATGCGCCCGTCGCTGTAGGTCGGCGCCGCCCGCATCGGCCCGGGAATCGGCTGCGACCAGAGGATTTCGCCGGATCCGGCGTCCAGGGCAAAGACCTTGGCGAAGCCGGTGCTGGCGAAGATCCGGCCGCTGCCGAAGGTGATGCCGCCGCCGAAGAAACCGTCGTCCTCCTCGTCGTCGTCGGAGAGGTCGACCCGCCAGCGCCGATCGCCGGACTCGGTTTCGAAGGCGGTCACGGTCGAACGGGAATCCATCGCGTAGACCGTATCGCCCACGACCAACGGCTCGGCCAGGATCTGGCTGTCGTCCGAGCTGCCGTCCCCGACGTCGGCCGTCCAGTCGACTTCGGGATCCTCGCCCAGGGAAAGGTGATAGAGCGCATGCACCGCATTGCCGCCGGGCTGGTCCCAGGTGTCGTTCACGTAGGGTTCGGGCAGGCGGACCCTCAGGTTCTCGATGCTGCGGTCGGCCTGGAGCGCGCTGTCATCGGTCAGGATCGCGATGCGCTTGCCCGGCAGCGGCGGATCTTCGCCGCGCCCAAACCAGTCGGAGACGAAACCGCAGGCGCCGAGTAGCGCGCAAAGCAGAAGCGGGACCAGAGCGCGCAGGCAGCGAAGAGCCATGAGTCAGTCTCCAGTCCTGAGGGTCGACAGCAGCTGAGCCGCGCGCTCCCTGGCCGCCGGCGGTGCAAAGACATCCTGGCCGATCGCCTCCAGGCGGGCCCTGGCCCGCTCGCTGTCGCCCTGCCTGATGGCCAGCAAGGCATCGAGTTCCTGCGCCGAGGTCCGAAACGGCTGACCGACCCCCAGGAGCGGCTGGAGCTTGGCCTCCAGGGCGGCCGGATCGCCGCTATCTATCTGATACATAACGGAAAGCAGGGTGGCGATCGCCCGAAAGCTGTCCCCCGAGGGGCTCTGTGCCGCGATCTTGTCCCAGATCGCCGTCGCTTCGGCGGTGTTTCCGGAGTCCGCCAAGCGCTGCGCCTGCGCGAAGGCAGCAAGGGTCCCGTAGCCTCGGTCCGAGGGGTCGGCGATCTCCGCCAGGGACGCCCGGATCGCATCGTCCTGATCCTCGACCGTCTGGGTCGTCAGGGCGGCATAGCGGTCCGACAGCTCCGTCCGCCGTTCAAGGTCGTAGCTCTGCCAGATCTGGTAACCGGCCACGGCCGCAATCACCAGGACGGCGAAAGCGATCAGATAGATGCCGTATCGCTTCCACAGCTTGGCAAAGTTCTCCTGCCGAATCTCCTCGTCGACTTCACGAAAGATATCGCTCAAACCCGCCTCCCCGGCGCCCTTTTCCCTTGGCCTCGAAGCGCGCTAAAATAGCTCGGAGCCGGCGCCTTGGCAAAATCGAATAGTTTATTTACTTCAGCACTTTAAGAAGACCGGCTTTCCGCCCAGGCGTCAGGCCGCCCGCCATTTGATCGAGCAGCCCATCGATCCGACCTGCTCGCTGGGGCCATGGCCTGTGGCGGCGACCTGCTGCATCGCCTCGAAAAGCTCGCGGCGGGCATCCGGCACCAGCTCGACCCTGGAGGCATCGAGGCGGCCGCGATACTGCAGGCCGAGATCGGCGTCGAAGCCGAAAAAGTCCGGGGTGCAGACCGCATCGTAGGCGCGCGCCACTTCCTGGGTCCGATCGATGACGTAAGGAAAAGTGAAGCCGTTCTCGGCCGCGAAGGCCTTCATGTTCTCGAAGGAATCGGCGGGATAGGCTTCGGTATCGTTGGGCATGATGGCGACCGCCCCGATACCCAGGGTCTGGAGCTCGGCGACATCCCTGACCAGGCGGCCGATCACCGCCCGCACGTAGGGGCAGTGGTTGCAGATGAACATGACCACCGTGCCCTTCTCGCCACGGACGTCCCGCAGCGTGTAGTTGCGGCCATCGACCCCTTCCAGGTCGAAGTCTACCGCCTGCCATCCGAAATCGCAGATCGGCGTCGTGAGCGCTGGCATAACTGGCCTCCTTCGAGAACTTCGGCCGCCGATCCGGCGGCGGCCGGATAACCTAATGTTTACTTAGCCGGTCGAAACTGGGGCTTCAACGGGTGCCGCTGCGAAAGGCGGCCCGCGGGCCCGACAGCGTCTCGAGAGACCGCGCACCCCGAACCGGAGTCAAGGTATGACCCGCCGCTGGCTGACCGCCTTTCTGTTGCTCCCCCTCGTCGCCTGCGACCCGGCGACCGCGACCATGGTCGTGGTCGGAACCTCGGCCGCCAGCTTGGCCCATACCGACAAGACCGTGCCGGACCACGTCGCCACCTGGGTGACCGGCGAGGACTGCTCTCTGCTGCGCTACACAGAGGAAGACGGCCCCTATTGCCAGCCCGAAGCGGAGGTCGAGGCCCCTGCGACGGCGCCCCAGGTGGTCTGCTACCGGACCCTGGGCGCGATCGATTGCTATCAGCGGCCGGACCCAAAGGCCAGCAGCTTCACCATGGTGCGCTGAGCGGCAGGGCCCGCGGGTAGAGCGCTGGGCCAAGCTGCTGGACGCCGGATGCGATTTGGGAGAGACTGAACAAAAGATCAGCAACAGTGGGGAGGTGCCGCTCGTCCAATGCACAGCTTTCATCGCCCAGGCAACCACCGTCTTTCCACTTCGACCACCTTCTTCGACCGTCACGAACTCCACCAGCTCCTGTGCCTCTATAGCCAGCACGTCGCGGCCGGCGAATGGCGCGACTACGCCATCGATCACCGCGACGGTCGGGCGATCTTCTCCGTCTTCAGGCACACCTTGGATTCTCCCGCTTTTTCAATCACCAAGCGGCAGGTGAAGAACGGCCGCGAGGGCGCCTACGAGGTCCACGACGGCCGCCAGCGGGTGAAGCGCAGCACCAGCCTCGCCGAGGCTCTGTCAATCTTCAGGCAGCCGCTGCGCGTCGTCTCTTAAATCGAGCCCGGCTCGGAGCGGGTCGATCCGGGCCGTGAAACTTGCCTTATTTCATTGCGCTAACAGACAATCCACGCTTCTGCTGTCGGCGGCGCGACGCAGGGACGCCGCGGGATTGACCGGGCCAAGGCGCGGCTGCCCCCTGGGCTTCGCCGCCCAAGCGTGCTATTCGGCAGGCGTCGTATGGATTGGTGGGAGGTTTGTCGTGCGAAGTCTCTGGATCGCGGCGCTGCTGTGTTTCGCCTTGTCGTCCTGTGCGAACGATGAGCAAGCCCAGGCCAATCTCGCCGTTGCCTGCGCGGTGAAGAAGTGCATCTGCGAGGCCAAGGAAACGCCGTTCTTCAGCCAGCCCGAACGCCAGGATGTCCTCTGGCAGGGGAACGGCAACGCCTACTGCCCGCAGGGCTTCGCCCTGGCCGAATACGTCGAGAAGAAGAAGGACCCGCCGGGGGGCTTGGCGCTGCCCAAGCTTCAGGATCCCTACCCCTGCTACGACACCTCGGCGCGCTGCAAGAATCAGGAAAGCCTGCAGGGTCTTCAATGAACCTGGCGCGCCTTCTGGCAGCCGGCCTGCTGGCGCTCCTGGCCGCCTGTTCGGGGGACCGCAAGGGCGACCCCGAGCTTCGGGTGGCCTGTGCGCTGAAGGCCTGCGAGTGCGTGCCGGAGCAGGGACTCTTCACGAACGAGTCGGAGGCCGTCCTCTGGCAGACGAACGGCGACGCCGCTTGCCGCGAGGGCTACGTGCTGCGCCTGACAGACGAAGAGGAGCCGCCCCGCAATGTCGGTTCCAAGAACCGCAAGGGCGGCATCCGGCTCAATGTCCCGAGGCCGAGCTTCTGATCGCCTGGCAGCTCCCGTTCCGGCGGGCGAGCCGCGCGGTTCGGGACATCGAGCCTCGCCCGGCCCCGATCCCGGCCGTCATCGTCGAGAACAAGACCTATAAGGTGGCGGTCCATTTCCGCTCGGTCGGCGCCGAGGACGCCGGCAGGGTCGAGCCGATCGTCGATGGCGTCGGCGACCGACTGTCCGACACGGCCGAGGTGCACCGCTTTCTGAAGCAGCTCACCGCCCACATTCCAGACAGAAAGATGGGCGACCGGGGTCGGCACCAAGAGGCCTGATACCAAGGAGCGCTGATAAAGACTCAATTGACCGGGTTTGCTTGCCCGGCCTTCGGTGGCGCGCGCCGGCCCCGGTCCTATTGGCTTTGCAGATAGACGCCGTAGAGGTGTGCGGCCGCGATCGCGATACCGGCGACGACCAGGAGAGTCAGGATCACGATGCCGCCCGCCTTGACCAGGCTCGCGGCCCTGACGCCGGGCCGACACAGCGGCACCAGGTTGAAGGCCAGCCCGCCCAGGACCACCAGTGCAGCGCCAACGCCGAACAAGGTCAGCGAAAAGGGCTGGAAGATCATCGCCAGGGCCGCGATGCAGAGCCCGATGATGCAGACCTCGACCCGGCGGGCTTGCCGCGCGGTCAGGCCGCGCTTGCCGTCGGCTCCGCTCATGACGCCACCCGCCGCCCGGCCGCATCGAAGAGGTGCAGCTTGGCGGCCGAGCAGCGCACCTGCACCCTCTCGCCTAGCCTGGGGGCTTGGCGGCGGTCGAGCACCACCCGGATGTCCTGCCCCTCCGCCGAGAGGTGGAGCAGGGTCTCCGCGCCCATGGGCTCGATGAGCTCGACCTCGGCCGCGAGCGAATCGGCGGTCGGCTCCGACACCAGGCCGAGGCCTCGCGGCCGGAAGCCCAGGGTGTACTCCCCGCCGTCCGCGATCTGCGCCCCGGCGAGCGGCAGGTTCAGAGTCAGGTCCTGGCCGGCGATGCGGCAGCGGGTGGCGCCGTTCTGCGCCGTCACCCTGGCGGCCAGCAGGTTCATCTGGGGCGTGCCGATGAACCCGGCGACGAAGACGTTGCTCGGCGCGGCGAAGACCCGATGCGGGGTGTCGAACTGCTCGATCACGCCGTCGCGCATCACGGCGATGCGGTCCGCCATGGTGAGCGCCTCCAGCTGATCGTGGGTCACGATGACCGTCGCCTTGCTGAGCCCGGTCAGGACCTCCTTGATCTCCCCGCGCATGGTTTCGCGCAGCTGGACGTCCAGGCGGCTCAAGGGCTCGTCGAAAAGGAAGCACTGGGGATCGCGCACGATCGCCCGGCCGACCGCGACGCGCTGCTTCTCGCCCTCCGAGAGCCGGCCGGGGATACGGTGGGCCACGCTGTCCAGGTGCAGGATACGCAAAGTCTCATCGACCCGGGCCCGAATCCGCTCGGCCGGCAGCTTCTCGGCGTGCAGCGGATAGGCCAGGTTCTCCGCGACGGTCAGCGTCGGATAAAGCGCGTAGAACTGGAACACCATAGCCACGTCGCGATCGCGCGGCGACAGGTCGTTGACCCGGTGGCCGGCGATCAGCACCTCCCCCGAGGTCACCGCCTCCAGCCCGGCGATCATGCGCAGGGTCGTGGTCTTGCCGCAGCCTGAAGGCCCCAGAAGGCAGACCACCTCGCCCGCGCCGACCTCGAGGTCGATTTCCCTGACCGCGGTCAGTTGGGCGAAACGCTTGGTCAGGCCTTTGAGCTCGATGGTCGACATGACGGCGCTCAGCGCTTGATCGTGCCGAAAGTCACGCCGCGCAGCAGCTGGTTCTGCAGCACGAAGGTGACGACGATGACCGGGATCAGGAACAAGGTCTCGATGGCCGCCAGCAGGCCCCAGCGCACACCGATGTCGCCACCGATGGTCTGGGCCATGGCGACCGGAACGGTGCGCGTGTCGACCCCGGTCAGCAGCAGCGCGAAGAGGAACTCGTTCCAGGTCAGGATCAGGCCGAAGACCGCGGTCGCCGCCAGGCCGGCCTTGACCTGGGGCAGGCAGACCTTGAAGAAGACGCCGCTCTCCGAGGAGCCGTCCAGGCGCGCCGCGTCTTCGACTTCGGTCGCGAGTTCGTCGAAGAAGCTCTTCATCATCCAGACAGCGAAGGGCAGATTGAAGGCCGTGTAGAGCAGGATCACCCCGGCGTAGCTGCCGGACAGGCCGGTGATCCGGAACATCAGGAAGATCGGGATGATGACCACGATCGGCGGCAGCATGCGCGTGGTCAGGATGATGAAGAGGTAGGTGTCGTTGCCCCTGAGCGGATAGCGCGAGAAGCCGTAGGCGGCCAGGGTGCCGACGATCAGGGCCAGCACCACGCTGGAGCCGGCGATGAAGATCGAGTTGAAGAAAAAGAGGTCGAAGCCGGTATCGACCGCCTCCATGCCCTTGATGTAGGCGCGGCTGAACACCCCGACGAAGTTCTCCAGGGTCGGCGTGAAGATGAACTTGGGCGGGATCGACAGCGCGTCCGTGTGGGTCTTGAAGGCGGTGAGGATGATCCAGAGCACCGGGAAGAAGTAGACGAAGGCGATCACCGCGGTGAATGCGGTCCAGCCCCAGCCCGCCCTGCCGATCTCCCGCCGCTTGAAGCCGAAGGCCACGGGTCAGGCCTCCACTTCGCGTTGCTTGACGAAATAGAGGTAGAGGTTGGTCAGCACGATCACGATGAAGAGCAGGACGTAGGCCAGGGCCGAGGATTGGCTGGTCTTAAAGTACTGGAAGGCCATCCGGTAGACGAAGACCGCGATGGTCTCGGTCGAGGTGCCCGGCCCGCCCTCGGTGATCAGAAAGACGATGTCGAAGAGCTTGAAGGCCTCGATCGTCCGGAACAGCAGGGCCAGCAGCAACAAGCCGCGAATGTAGGGAAAGGTGATGGTCCAGAAGCGCCGCCACCAGGAGGCGCGGTCGATCTCGGCCGCCTCGTAGAGGTACTTGGGCACGCTGACCAGTCCGGCCAGCACAAGCAGCATGACGAAGGGCGACCACATCCAGGCGTCGGCGAAGACGATGGCCGCCAGGGCCCCGGTCGTGGTCTCGAGCAGGATGAAGGTCTCGCCGGTGATCGCCTTCACCGCCTGGCTGAGCAGCCCGAAGGTCGGCTCGTAGTAGTAGCGGAAGAAGGCCCCGACCGCGACGTAGCTGAGCATCATCGGCGTCAGCACCAGCATCAGCAGCACGCGCCGGCCGGGGAACTCCTTCTCGAAGAGCAGGGCCAGGAGAAAGCCGACGATCAGCTGCGCGGCCACGGTCAGCGCGACGACCAGGGCCGTGGTCTGCAAGCGTTCCCAGACGGCGGGGTCGGTCAGCACCTTCTCGTAGTAGTAGAAGCCGGCGAAGCGCGGCGGCGCCAGGCGGTTGGCCCGGTAGTGGAAGAAACTCAGCCCGAAGGACCACATCAGCGGGAAGATGTTCATCACGAAGAGCAGCGCCAGGGCCGGCGCCACCAGCAGCGGCCCGCGGTGACGGCCCCAGGCGTTGACGACCAGGGTCAGGCAGACCAGGCCGCTGGCCGCCAGGCTGATCCAGAAGGCCACATCGAGCGGGACGGTCAGGATCGAGGCCGGAATGATCACGACGGCGAGCGCCAGGGCCAGGCGCCAGTTGCGCCAGTCCGGCTGCCACCAGGGCACCAGCGGCGGCCTGTCGCTCGCGATCGTCGTCATGCCCATTCCGTCCGGAGCTTTGCGGCGCCGCCGCCGGTCGCCCCGCAGGGAGACGGCCGGCGGCGGAAACCGCTGTCGGAGGTGAGGCCTACTGGATCCGGCCGGCTTCGATCAGAAGCTCTTCCTGGAAGGTCGCGATGCTGTCCAGCGCCTCCTTGGCCGACTGCTGGCCGGTGATGGCCTTGTCGAACTCCTCCTGCTGCTGGACCAGCAGCTCGAAGAACTCGGGGATGTGCCAGACGTCCTTCTGCCAGTCGAGGCTCGGCCCGAAGGCGTGGTTCCAGGGCCGGAAGGAGGCGTAGTCCGGCGCGCCGTGGACGCTGCGCAGGCCGCTCTGACCGCCGGCCTTGGCGAAGGCGACCTGGGTCTCGGTGGACAGCCACCACTTCACGAAGTCGATGGCTTCCTTGACCACGGTATCCGAGTTCCAGGTCGTCAAGACGAAGGGCTGGCCGCCGATGTTCGACCAGCGCGAGAGCTTGCCGTCGGGGCCCTTGAGGCCTGGCATGCGGGCGAAGTCGACCTTGTCGTGGACCTTGGAGGTCGCCGCCGTGATGGCGGATTCCCCGAATCCGATCCATTGGATGATCCAGGCCACCTTGCCCTCGCGGAACAGCTCGTCGACCTTGAAGATGTCCATGGAGCCCGTCTTCACGACCGGCGGCATGTGCTTCAGCATCGAGAGGTAGTGCTCGAAGCCCTTCACGGAGGCCTCCGAGTTGACGACGCCTTCGGCCCGGCCCTCGGGCTCCTTCGTCTCGTCCCAGATGTTGCCGCCGTGCTGCCAGATGAACCCGTTGATCTGCATCGACGAGAAGTCATAGCCCTTGCCGGCCTGATAGGCGACGCCGTAGAAGTCGTCGGTCAGGTCCTGGCCGGCCAGCTTGTCGCCGGCCGAGCGCCGGAAGAACGCGCCGAAGTCGTCGACCTGGCTCCAGTCGACCTCGTTCATAGCCTCGGGCGTGCAGGGCAGCTCGTAGCCGTATTTCTCCTTGAAGGCGGCCTGCTCGCCCTCATCGCAGAACAGGTCCTTGCGATAGTAGACCACCAGCACGTCCGGCATCTGCGGGAAGCCGTAGTAGTTCTCGGACTTGTGCGGATAGGTCGAATAGGCGTCGACCAGGTTCGGGTGCAGGTCCTCGAAGGATGCCTTGAGATCCGGGTCCGCCTCGATGAACTCGTTGATCTTGAGAAAGTAGCCGCCCTCGACGAAGGCGCCCAGCCACTGACTGTCCGAGACCGCCATCTGGTACTTCTTCTCGCCGGAGGTCAGCGAGGCCGCCAGGCGCTCGTAAAAGTTGGGCCAGGGGATGAAGTCCGGCTCCAGGGTCACCCGGTTGCCGCTCGGCGCCTTGTAGGAACGGTCGGCCAGGTCCTTCATGATCCGGGTCGGCGGCCAGTCCGGCACCGCCATGCGCAGGACAATGTCCTCCGCCGAGGCGCTCGGCGCCCAGCCCGCCGCCAGGGCGGCGACGGCGGCGCCCGCCGCGACAGTTCCGATGCGTCGTCCGAAAGACTTCATTTCCCTTCTCCTCCCTTGTTGGGACCCGCGGTCCGCGGCTCTCGTTGCGTCTTCAGGCCGCCTTGCCGGGTCATTGCTTATTCACCGAATTGCCGTTCCCGTCTCCCGTGCAAAGACATGCGTGTGTTCCAAAGCGATCTCGACATCGATGCGGTCACCAACCGCGAAGGCGACGGCGCGCTCTTCGGGCAGCACCATGCGCAGCGGCTGCTCGCCGGCCAGGAGGTCGAGAAGCGTGACATCGCCGAGAGGCTCGGTCAGGTGGACCGTCGCCTGGAAATGCGGGCCGCGGGGCGCGCCCTCCACCGGGGCCAGGTCGTGCGGCCGCACTCCGAACCAGAGGTCGGTGCCGGGACCGAAGGCCGAGAGCGCCCGGGACCAGTTGCCGCCGGCAACCTCCATGAAGGGCAGGGCTACGGCGGCCGCGGAGCCCTCGCCGCCGGCCCGGCGCGCCGGCAGCAGGTTGATCGTCGGGGCGCCGACCAGGCCCGCGACGAAGTCGTCGACCGGCCGGTCGTAGAGCGCCTCGGCCGAGCCGGTCTGCACGACCGCGCCTTCGCGGATCACCGCGATCCGCTCTCCCATGGTCAGGGCCTCCAGCTGGTCCGGCGTGGCGTAGACCATGGTCATGCCGAGCTCGCGGTGCAGCCGCTTGAACTCGGCCCGGGTGTCGTGGCGCAGCTTGGCGTCCAGGTTGGTCAGCGGCTCGTCCAGCAACAGAAGCTGCGGCCGGCGCACCAGGGCGCGGCCGATCGCGACGCGCTGCTGCTCGCCGCCACTCAAGGTGGCGGGCAAGCGCTCCAAGGTATGTGTGATCCGCAGCATCTCGGCGACTTCGTCGACCCGCCGGGCGACCTCGGCGGCCTCGACCCGGGCCTCCTTCAGGGCGTAGGAGAGGTTGCCGCGCACGCTCAGGTGCGGGTAGAGCGCGAAGGTCTGGAAGATCATCGCCATGGGCCGGCCCTGCACCGGCGCGTGAGTCAGGTCCCGGCCCTTGAAGAGCACCTGGCCGGAGTCGGCCCGTTCCAGTCCCGATATCACGCGCAGGGTGGTCGTCTTGCCGGCGGCCGAAGGCCCCAAGAGGACGAAGAACTCGCCCGCTTCGACCTCCAGGCTCAACCCCTGCAGCGCCGGCACCTCTCCGAAGCGCTTGCTGACCTCGTTCAGCGCCAGCTGCATGCCCTGACCTGCGGAATCACGGCTCGAGTCCCTCCCAGCCCGTCAAGGTTAGACAAAAGCGGTGATCAGCGGAACCTCAGAAGGCCAGCCAGGCCCCGCCTTCGGCACTGGACCGGACGCTGAGGGCGATGAATCGGACTCCTTCGACGCCGTCGGCCACCGTGGGCACGAGCAGCGCGGCCGGATCCGGCGGCCGGCCGGTCAGCCTGGCCTCGATCTGCTCGGCCAGGTCGAGGTAGAGCTGGGCGAAGCCTTCCAGGTAGCCCTCCGGATGACCGGGCGGAACCCGGGTCGCCCGCGCCGCCGCGGCACCGAGCCCTGGGCCGCCGCGGGTCAGCCGCCGCGGCGCCTCGCCCAGCGGCGTGTGGATCAGCTCGTTGGGGTTCTCCTGGCGCCACGACAGGCCGCCGGTCTCGCCGTAGACCCGGAGGCGCAGACCGTTCTCGTGGCCCGGCGCGACCTGGCTCGCCCAGAGCATGCCCCGGGCGCCGCCGGCGAAGCGCAGCAGGATGTGGGCGTTGTCGTCGAGCCGCCGTCCGGGAACGAAGGTCTGCAGGTCGGCCGCCAGGGATTCGAGCTCGAGCCCGGTGATGAAGCGGGCCAGGTTGAAGGCGTGGGTGCCGATGTCGCCGACGCAGCCGGCCGGTCCGCTGCGCGCCGGATCGGTGCGCCACTCGGCCTGCTTCTGCCCGGTCTCCTCCAGGGGCGTCGAAAGCCAGTCCTGGACGTACTCCGCCTGGACCAGGCGGATCGCGCCCAGTTCGCCCGCGGCAACCATCTCGCGGCCCTGACGGACCAGGGGATAGCCGGTGTAGTTGTGGGTCAGGCCGAAGACCAGGCCGCTCGATTCGACCAGGGCCTGCAAGGCCTCGGCGTCCTCCAGGGTGCTGGTCAGCGGCTTGTCGCAGATGACGTGAATGCCGGCCTCGAGAAAGGCCTTGGCCGGAGCGTAATGCAGGTGGTTCGGCGTCACGATGGCGACCACGTCGATGCCGTCCCCGCGCTCGGCCTCCGCGGCGGCCATCTCGGCGAAGCTGCCGTAGGCCCGCTCGGCGGCCAAGCCGAGGTCCGCCGCCGAGGCCCTGGCCTTCTCCGGGTCGGCCGAGAGCGCGCCGGCGACCAGCTCGTAGCGGTCGTCCAGCCGGGCCGCGATGCGGTGCACGGCGCCGATGAAGGCGTCCCGCCCGCCGCCGACCATGCCGAGCCGCAGGCGGCGGCCCAGCTTCGATGTTGCGGTCATCTTGCGCCCCCTATTCGATGCCGAGCATCCGGCGGTTGGCGGCCTCGTCCGTGCCGGCCTCGGCGAAATCGTCGAAGGCCCGCTCGGTGACCCGGATGATGTGGTCCGCGATGAAGGGCGCGCCCTCCCGGGCGCCGTCCTCCGGATGCTTCAGGCAGCACTCCCACTCCAGGACCGCCCAGCCCTCGAAGTCGTGGGCGGCCAGCTTGGAGAAGATGGCCGCGAAGTCGACCTGGCCGTCGCCCAGGGAGCGGAAGCGCCCGGCGCGATCGACCCAGGACTGGTAGCCGGAATAGACCCCCTGCCGGCCGCTCGGGTTGAACTCCGCGTCCTTGACGTGGAACATTTTGATGCGCTCGTGGTAGAGGTCGATGAAGGCCAGGTAGTCGAGCTGCTGCAGCACGAAGTGGCTCGGGTCGTAGAGGATATTGCAGCGCGGGTGGCCGCCGACCCGCTCCAGGAACATCTCGAAGGTCACGCCGTCGTGCAGGTCCTCGCCGGGATGGATCTCGTAGCAGACGTTGACCCCGGCCGCGTCGAAGGCATCGAGGATCGGCCGCCAGCGCCGCGCCAGCTCGTCGAAGGCGGTCTCGACCAGGCCCGGCGGGCGCTGCGGCCAGGGATAGACGTAGGGCCAGGCCAGGGCGCCGGAGAAGCTGGCGTGGTTCTCAAGGCCGAGGTTCACCGAGGCCCGCGCCGCCTTGTGCAGCTGCTCGACCGCCCAGGCCTGGCGGGCCGCCGGGTTGCCCCGGACCTCCGGCGCGGCGAAACCGTCGAAGGCCTCGTCGTAGGCCGGATGGACCGCGACCAGTTGCCCCTGCAGATGGGTTGAGAGCTCGGTCACCACCAGGCCGTGCTCGGCCAGGGTGGCCTGGACGTCCTCGCAGTAGGCCTTGCTCTCGGCGGCCTGTTCCAGGTCGAAGAGGCGGCCGTCCCAGGATGGGATCTGCAGGCCCTTGTAGCCGAGCCCGGCAGCCCAGGCGGCGATCGAATCCAGCGTGTCGAACGGCGTCTCGTCCCCGGCGAACTGCGCCAGGAAGATGGCCGGCCCCTTCAAGGTTCGCATGTGTTCCTACCCTTCGGATGTCGCGCGGCGCCCGCCGGAGAGGCCGGCGGCGGCTTTTTCTGCGCTCATTGCTTGCCGATCGATCTTAGCCTTGCCCTTGGCGAAAGCCAGGGCCGAGTCGCGGGGGATCGCGGGCGGAGCCGCGGCGGCGCGGAGACCCGCTCTGCCCTTGGCGCTCGCGCGACATCTCGCCCCGCCCCGGCAGCCCGTCCGGCCGCCGGCGTCAGGGCCGGCGCCGGCTCACTCCCACTCGATGGTGCCCGGGGGCTTGGAGGTGACGTCGTAGACGACGCGGTTGATGCCGCGGACCTCGTTGATGATCCGGGTCGCGACCCGGTCGAGGAAGGCGTGGTCGAAGGGATAGGACTCGGCCGTCATGCCGTCGACCGAGGTCACCGCCCTGAGCGCGCAGACGTGGTCGTAGGAGCGCGCGTCGCCCATGACCCCCACCGTGCGCACCGGCAGCAGCACCGCGAAGGCCTGCCAGATCGCGTCGTAGAGGCCGGCGTTGCGGATCTCCTCCAGGAAGATCCGGTCGGCCTTGCGCAGGATCTCGCACTTCTCGGCCGTGACCGCGCCCGGAATCCGGATCGCCAGGCCCGGCCCCGGGAAAGGGTGGCGCCCGACCATGGACTCCGGCAAGCCGAGCTCGCGGCCGAGCGCGCGGACCTCGTCCTTGAAGAGCTCGCGCAGGGGCTCGACCAGGCCAAGGTTCATGCGCTCCGGCAGGCCGCCGACGTTGTGGTGCGACTTGATTGTCACGCTGGGCCCGCCGGTGAAGGAGACCGACTCGATCACGTCGGGATAAAGCGTGCCTTGCGCCAGGAAGTCGGCGCCGCCGATGGTCTTCGCTTCGGCCTCGAAGACGTCGATGAAGGTCGCACCGATGATCTTGCGCTTGCGCTCCGGGTCCTCGACCCCCTCGAGCTTGCCGAGGAAGAGGTCCGCGGCGTCGCTGTGGACCAGCGGGATGTTGTAGTGGCCGCGGAAAAGCTCCACCACCTGATCGGCTTCGCCGGCGCGCAGCAGGCCATGGTCGACGAAGATGCAGGTCAGCTGGTCGCCGATGGCCTCATGGATCAGCACCGCCGCGACCGCCGAATCGACCCCGCCCGAAAGGCCGCAGATCACCTTGCCGGCGCCGACCTGCTCACGGATCCGGGCGATCGCCTGGTCACGGAAGGCGGCCATGGTCCAGTCGCCGCTGCAGCCGGCGATCCGGGCGAAGCGCTCCAGCAGGCGGCCGCCGTCCGGGGTGTGGACCACCTCGGGGTGGAACATCAGGCCGTAGTAGCGCCGGTCGTCGTCGACCGCGACCGCGAAGGGCGCGCCCTCGGAGGTGGCGACGACCCGGAAGCCCTCGGGCAGGCGGATCACCCGGTCGCCGTGGCTCATCCAGACCTGGTGGTCCTCGCCCGGGCGCCAGATCCCCTCGAAGAGCGGGCAGTCTTCGGTGATCCGCAGCATGGCCCGGCCGAACTCGTGGTGCTCGGAGTTCTCGACCTGGCCGCCGAGCTGGGCACAGAGCGCCTGCTGGCCGTAGCAGATGCCCAGCACCGGCACCCCGAGCTCGAAGACCAGCGCCGGCGCCCGCGGCGTGTCGGCCGCGGTGACCGAGGCCGGGCCGCCGGAGAGCACGATGCCGCGGGGCGCAAAGTCTCGGATTCGCTGGGTTTCGACGTTGAAGGGGTAGATCTCGCAGTAGACCCCGGCCTCGCGCAGCCGGCGCGCGATCAGCTGGGTCACCTGGGAGCCGAAGTCGAGAATCAGGATGCGGTCGGACATGGCATTAGTTAGCGGATTCGCCCCGGACAGGCCAACGGCTTTCCCGGTCCGGCCCCGAAATCTCCCTGCCTTCGCCCCGATCCCGCCCGGCTTGCTCCCGATTCGCCGGCCAAAAGCCTTCCGTCCAAGGGGAGGACCTTCAGTATGTCCGAGCAATCCGCGAACAAGCCGTCGATTTTCGACGCCATCGAACGCCACGCCTTCGCTCTCAAAGTGATCCTGCTGCTGGCCGTCGTGGGCGCCAGCCTCTGGCCGCTCGGAATCATTCGCGGACTGATCGAGGAACGCCAGACGCGCCAGGACCGGGTGATCGCCGAGATCACCGCCTCATGGGGAGGCGCCCAGAGGATCGTCGGCCCGGTCCTGGTGCTGCCTTTCGGCAAGCCGGAAGCGCCCGCCTTCGCTGACGGCGGAAACCCGGGCTCGGAGGGCCCGTCCGAGGACGGGGGCGAGAACGGCCGGAGCGGGGAAGCCTATCTCCTGCCGGAGCGCCTCAAGATCGACGCCAAGCTCGATGCCGAGGTGCGCAGCCGCAGCATCTACCAGGCTCTGCTCTACACCGCCGACACCAAGTTGACGGCCAGCTTCAAGGCACCGGACCTCGAAGCCCTTCGCATCCGAGCCCCGGAGCAGGTCGACTGGGACCGGGCGCGCCTGGAGATCTACGTCGCCGACCTGAGCGCCGTGCAGGCGGCCGAGGAGATTCTCTGGAACGACCGGAAGCTGCCGCTCTATCTGCACCGCCGGCTCGGCAAGACGGGCGCCGTTCTCGCGGCCAATCTCCCGACCTTGTCCGCGCGGGACGACTGGGCGGCCGACATGAAGGTCGATATCGTCGCAAAGGGGTCAGGATCCCTGAGCCTCAGGCCCCTGGGCGGCAGCAGCCAGATCTCCTTGCGCGCCGACTGGCCGCACCCGGGCTTCGGCGGCGCCTTCCTGCCGGCGGCCTCCGAGGTCACAGCCGAGGGCTTCAACGCCGACTGGCGGATTTCCCGCTTCGGCAGCAAGCTTCCGCAGCAATGGCGGAGCGACTCCAAGCCCCTGGACTGCGTCTTCACCGAGCGAAGCGGCACGGCGGCGGTGGTCAGTCTGGTGGATCCCGTCGACCACTACCTGAAGAGCGAGCGGGCCGTGAAGTACGGCACGCTCTTCGTCGCGCTGGTGGTCGGGGCAGTCTTCTTGTTCGAGCTTCGCACCCGCACGCCGATCCACGTGGTGCAATACGGGATGGTCGCGGTCGCCCTGGCGCTGTTCTTTCTCCTCCTGCTCTCGCTCTCCGAGCTGCTGGGTTTCGATCTCGCATATTGGATCGCGGTGGTCCTGTCCGTGGCTTTGGTGACGGCCTATCTGGCCAAGATCCTCGCCAGCCTAGGAAAGGGCGCGATCGTCGCCGCGTTGCAAGTCGCCGTCTACACCTACCTCTTCACCACGCTGCTCTCCGAAGAGCACGCCCTGCTGCTCGGCGCCTTCCTGCTCTTCGGCGCGCTGGCCGCGGTGATGTTCGCGACCCGGAACCTGGACTGGTACAGCCTGGGCGCAGCGGTTCAGCGCCGGGCCTCGACCAGCCAGGCCGGCAGGTCGGACCAGGCGTAGGCGGTCTCGTCGAGCAGGGCGCCGGCGAAGTGCTCCTGGCGCTCGGCGACCGGCGCCCCGCCCATGGCTTCGTAAAAGAAGCGCGTCGGGTTGCGCGACAGGACCCAGAGGAAGGCGGAGTGCGCGCCCTTGGCGGCGATCTCGTCGAAGAGGGCGACCAGCAGGCGCCGGCCGATCCCCTGGTTCTGCCAGTCCGGCAGGACGTAGAGCGTGTAGACCTCCCCCGGATAGGGCAGCTCGCGGTGCCGCGAGGGACCGCAGTCGCCGAAGCCGAGGATCCGGTGGTCCGGCAGCTCGGCGACCAGGGTCGAGGTCCGCTTCTGCCGGGCGATGGCCTCGCGCCAGGCGACCTGCTTGCGGTCGACCGACTGGCCGACCAGGTAGTCGTCGGGCAGGATCCCGGCATAGGTCGCCCGCCAGGTCTCGACGTGGACCTCGGCGATCCCGGCGGCGTCCAAGGGGGTCGCCGCGCGGATGCGGACGGGCTGGGTCATGGCTCCAGTCTGCGCGCCCGCTCCAGGATCGCAAGGCAGAAACCGTCGGTCCCGTGGCGCGCGGGGGTCAGCCGCAGGCCCCCGGCATGGGAAGCGGCTTCGGGCGGCCCGGCCGGCCCGAGCGCCTCTGCCCAGACCGCCTCGACCGGGAGCGGCGCGAAGCCGGGCTGCCGCGCCAGAAAGGCCGCCACCCGTTCCTCGTTCTCCGCCGGCAGCAGAGAGCAGGTCGCGTAGACCAGCCGGCCACCGGGCGCCACCAGGGCGGCGGCGGTCCGCAGCAGCTCGTCCTGGGTCGTCTGCAGGGCCTCCAGGCGCTGCGGATCGAGGCGCCAGCGGGCGTCGGGACTGCGCCGCCAGGTGCCCGTGCCGCTGCAGGGCGCGTCGACCAGGACCCGGTCGAAGCCGCCGGCCTGCGCGGCCAGCCAGGGATCCCCAGCGCCCTCCAGACGCTGCAGCTCGACTCCGGAGAGCCCGGCCCGGCGCAGCCGTGGCCGAGCGGCCGCCAGCCGGCCGGGGTCGACGTCGGCCGCCACCAGGCGCCCCTGCCCGCCCATGGCGGCGCCCAGCGCCAGGGTCTTGCCGCCGGCGCCGGCGCAGAGGTCGCAGACCGCGAGGCCGGGGCGGGCGTCGGCCAGCAGGGCCAGGAGCTGGGAGCCCTCGTCCTGGACCTCCACCAAGCCCTCCCGAAAGGCGTCCGTCGCGGTGACCGCGCGCCGCCCGGCGACCCGCAGGCCCAGCGGCGAGACAGGCGTCGGCGCGCTGTCGATCCCGGCCTCGGCCAGGGCGCGCCGCGCGGCCTCCCTGTCTCCCTTCAAGGCGTTGACCCGGAGGTCCAGCGGCGCCTGCTCCAGAAGCGCTTGCAGCTCGGCCTCGGCCTCGCCGCCGAAGGCCGCCTCGAAGGCCGGCAGCAACCAGTCCGGACACTCCAGGCGGACCCAGGCCGGTTGCTCGGGGTGCAGCGGCCCCTGCCCGCCCAGGGCTGCCAGGGCCTTTTGCTCGATTGCCTCCAAGGCCGGCGGAGCGTACCGCCCACCGTCGAAGAGCGCCGCGGCCGCCTCAGGACTCTCGCCGTCGATCAGCAGCAGGCCGGCCAGGACCCGGTGGCGCGCCTGCGCCGCCGCCAGGCCGGCCCGCGCGCACCACCAGTCGAGCCGGGCCCGGGCCCGCAACAGGG
>JASJBF010000067.1 GCA_030066685.1 Kiloniellales bacterium
CAGTCGCCCGAGGACCTGGCCGAGGACCTGCCGCACTTCGTGGCGGTCGCGCTGGAGTTCCCCAAATTCACCGACGGCCGGCCCTACTCCCACGCCCGCATCCTGCGCGAGCGCCTGGGCTTCCGCGGCGAGCTGCGCGCCGTAGGAGCGGTCTTCCGCGACCAGCTGGCCTTCATGACGCGCTGCGGCTTCGACGCAATGGAGCTCGACGCGCCCGACGCCGCCGCAAGCTGGACCGCCGCGACCCGGGAGTTTGGCGCCTGGTACCAGCCGGCCAGCGAGGGCAGCCGGCCAATCCCGGCCCTACGCCGGCGCCTGCAGGCCGCCGAATAGGCCGCAGGGGAAGCTTCAGCGGGAGCCGCCGCCATGACCCTCTGCCTTTCGGACGCCGAACGCGGCCGCCTGGCCGCCGAACGGGCCCGGACCTTCGAGGCGCGCTACGGCCAGCTCGGCGCGGAGGCCGCCCTGCGCTTGGCGATCCGGGACCTCTTCCCGGGCCGGATTGCGCTGGTCTCCTCCTTCGGCGCCGAGTCGGCGGTGCTGCTCGACATGGTCGCCCGGATCGACCCGGCGACGCCGGTGGTCTTCCTCGACACCGGCAAGCACTTCGGCGAGACCCTGCGCTACCGCAACGCCCTGGCCGCGCGGCTCGGCCTCAGCGACCTCCGCAGCGCCGCACCATCGCCTGCGGCCCTGGCCGAAGAGGATCGCGACGGCCTGCTCTTCGCCCGCGATCCGGACCGCTGCTGCGCCCTGCGCAAGACCCTGCCCCTGACGGAAGCCCTGGCCGGCTTCGAGGCCTGGATCACCGGCCGCAAGGCCTTCCAGGCCGCGACCCGGGCCGGACTACCGCTCTTCGAGAGCGACGGCCCGCGGATCAAGGTCAATCCCCTCCGGCACTGGCGCCCGGCCTGGATCGCCGAGCACTTCGCCCGCCACGGCCTGCCGCCGCACCCGCTCGAGGCGGAGGGCTTCCGCTCGATCGGCTGCTATACTTGCACCGCACGGGCGGCGCCCCAGGCCGACGCCCGCGCCGGCCGCTGGCCCGGCCTCGCCAAGACCGAGTGCGGGATCCACGTCGGGCTTGGCGGTTGATCGGACCCGGACGGGGGCGTATCGAGGCCGGGGACAGCAGGGAGTCTCGACATGAGCGACGGAACCTACGCCGGCGAAGTGACCTCCGCGGAAGCCTTCGAGATCCTCCAAAGCGACGATCAAGCGGTCCTGGTCGACGTCCGGACCCTGCCGGAATGGCAGTTCGTCGGGGTGCCCGACCTGCGCGGGATCGGCAAGGAGCCGGTGTTCCTGTCCTGGCAGGTCTATCCGCAGATGGCCCTGCATCCGGAGTTCGAGCAGAGACTGCGCGACCAGGGCGTTGGCCCGGAGAATAAGGTCCTCCTGCTCTGCCGCTCCGGCCAGCGCTCCCGCTCGGCGGCCATGGCCCTGACCGCGGCCGGCTTCGGGGCGGCCTACAACGTCTCCGACGGCTTCGAGGGCCGGCCCGACGGCGGCGGCCAGCGCGGCAAGATCGAGGGCTGGAAGGCGGCCGGCCTGCCCTGGGTCCAGCAATGACCTCCGACGACGGCCCGAAGCGGGACCCGAGGTCCGCCGAGACCTGGCGCCAGGCGACCCGGCTGGTCCGCGGCGGCCTGGCGCGCTCCGCCTTCGGCGAGACCAGCGAGGCGGTCTTCCTCAACTCGGGCTTCGTCTACGACAGCGCCGAGGAGGCCGAGGCGCGCTTCAAGGGCGAGGCCGAGGGCTTCGTCTATTCGCGCTACGGCAATCCGACGGTGCGCATGTTCGAGGAGCGCCTCGCGGCCCTGGAGGGCGCCGAGGCCTGCTTCGCCACGGCCAGCGGGATGGCCGCGGTCTTCGCCTCCATGATGTGCTTCCTCAAGGCCGGCGACCGGGTCGTGGCGGGCCGGGCTCTCTTCGGCTCCTGCCATCACATCATCACCCAGATCCTGCCCCGCATCGGCATCGAGACCCGGCTCGTCGACGGCCCCGACCTGGAGCAATGGCGCGAGGCCCTGGCCCCCGGCGCCGCCGCCGTCTTCCTGGAGAGCCCGGCCAACCCGACCCTGGAGCTGATCGACATTCCCGAGGTCTGCGCCCTGGCCCGGCCGGCGGGCGCAAAAGTCATCGTCGACAACGTCTTCGCCACGCCGCTGCTGCAGAAGCCCTTCGAGCTGGGCGCCGACATCGTGGTCTACTCGGCGACCAAGCACATCGACGGCCAGGGCCGCTGCCTCGCCGGCGCGGTGCTGGGCAGCCGCAGCTTCATCGACGAGACCCTGCAGCTCTTCATGCGCCACACCGGGCCGGCGCTCAGCCCCTTCAACGCCTGGGTCATGCTCAAGGGCCTGGAGACCCTGGAGCTGCGGGTCGCCCGGCAGTGCGAGATCGCGCTGAGCCTGGCCGAGCTGCTGCAGGACCAGGACGGCATCGACCGGGTGCTCTATCCCGGCCTACCGAGCCACCCCCAGCACGACCTGGCACAACAGCAGATGACCGGCGCCGGGACCCTGGTCAGCTTCGAGCTGCCCGGCGGCAAGGCGCAAGCCTTCGCCTTCCTCAACGCCCTCGAGCTGATCGACATCTCGAACAACCTGGGCGACACCAAGAGCCTGATCACCCACCCGGCGACCACGACCCACCGGGCCATGGGCCCCGAGGGCCGGGCGCAGATCGGCGTCACCGACGGCATGCTCCGCCTCTCGGTCGGCCTGGAGGATCCCGAGGACCTGGCCGAAGACCTGCTCCAGGCCCTCGACGCCGCCTCCTGATCCCGCGCGGCGGCCGGCCCGCCGAGGTCGGTCTTCAGGCCTTGATCCGCGCCGCCTTTGGATCGTAGAGCGGCCCCAGATGGATCTTGCAGGGCAGCCGCTCGCTGGCCACCTCCAGCTCGTAGCGGCCGGACAGCAGGTAGTCCCGGCCGACGCCCTCGGAATTTCGGACGTAGCCGTAGCCGATCGACTTTCCCAGGGTGTAGCCGTAGCCGCCGCTGGACAGCCAGCCGACCCGTTCGCCGTCTCGGTAGATGGTCTCGCGCCCCAGCAGCACGACCGAAGGATCTGCGGTGAAACCCGCGAGCCTCTTGGTCAGCGGTCCCTCGGCCTGGGCCTCCAGGGCCTCGCGGCCGAGAAAGGGCCGCTTCGTGTTCAGCTTGACCGCCCAGGCGAGCCCGGCCTCCAGCGGCGTGTGGTCCGGGCCGATATCGGCGCCCCAGGCGCGGTAACCCTTCTCCAGGCGCAGGCTCTCGATCGCGCGGTAGCCGGCGGGGCGCAGGCCCCGGGGCGCCCCGGCCGCCATCAGGGCCTCGAAGAGGTTGACCGCGTACTCGCAGGGCACATGGAGCTCCCAGCCCAGCTCGCCGACGTAGGTGACCCGGAGCGCGATCACCGGCGCCCCGGCGATGCCGATCTCCTGCGAGGTGGCGAAGGGAAAGGCGGCATTGGAGAGATCGGCTGAGGTCAGGCCCTGCAGGATCTCCCGCGACCGCGGGCCCATCAGCGACAACACGGCATAGGCCGAGGTGACGTCGACCAGCTGCGCCCGCAGGCCGGCCGGGATGTTGCGTGCGATCCAGTCGAAGTCGTGGGTCGCGAAGCCAGTCCCGGTCACAATGTAGAAGCGCTCCTCGGCCAGGCGTGCCACCGTGAGGTCGCATTCGATGCCGCCGCGGGCGTTGAGCATCTGAGTATAGGTCAGGCGTCCTGGCGGCTTGGTCACGTCGTTGGCGCAGATCCAATCCAGCGCCGCTGCGGCGTCCGGGCCGAGCAACAGGAACTTGGCGAAGGAGCTCTGGTCGAAGACCACCGCCGCCTCCCGCGCCGCCCGGTGCTCGCGCCCCACGGCCGCGAACCAGTTGGGCCGGCCGAAGCTGTAGACGTCTTCAGGCGTTTCCCCCGCCGCCGCGTCGGCGAACCAGTTCGGCCGCTCCCAGCCGAGCTTCTCGCCGAAGCAGGCGCCCAGGTCCGCCAGCCGATCGTAGAGCGGCGAGCGCCGGCAGGGCCGGCCGCTGGCGTGCTCCTCCGCCGGCCAGGCGATGGTGTAGTGCTTGCCGTAGAGCTCGAGGGTGCGCTTGCGCACCCAGTCGATGTCGAAATGCGGCCGGCCGAAGCGACGGATGTCGACCGGCCAGAGGTCGTAGGGCGGCGCGCCCTGGGCGATCCATTCCGCCAGCGCCATGCCGGCCCCGCCGCCGGCGGCGATGCCGAAGGCGTTGAAGCCGGCACCGACGTAGAAGCCGCGTAGTTCCGGCGCCGCGCCGAGGATGAAGTTGCCGTCCGGGGTGAAGCTCTCCGGCCCGTTGAGCAGCTGCTTGACCCCGGCCGTCTCCAAGGCGGGCACCCGCGCCAGGGCCTGGGTCATGAGCGGCTCGAAGTGGTCGAAGTCGGAGTCCAGAAGGCTGAAGTGGAAGCCCTCCGGGATCCCCTCGATTGCCCAGGGGATGGGATTCGGCTCGTAGCCGCCCATGACCAGGCCGCCGACCTCCTCCTTGTAGTAGGTCAGGCGGTCCGGGTCGCGCAGGGTCGGCAGCGCCGGCGTGACCCCTTCGATGGGCTCGGTCACCATGTACTGGTGCTGCACCGACACCAGGGGCACCTTGACCCCGGCCAGGCGTCCCACCTCCCGGGCCCACTGCCCGGCGCAGTTGACGACGACCGGCGCGCGGATCGTTCCGCGCGGCGTGACGACGCCGGCGACCCGCCCCTCCTCGACCAGGATGCCGGTGACCGGCGTGTCCTCGAAAAAGCGGACACCCTTGGCCCTGGCGCCCTTGGCCAGGGCCTGGGTGATGTCCGAGGGGTTGGCCTGGCCGTCGGTCGGCAGGAAGGCGGCGCCGACCACGTCGGCGACCTCCATCAAAGGCCAGAGCGCCTGCGCCTCCTGCGGGGACAAGAGCTGCATCTCCAGGCCGAAGGAATGGGCCGTCGTCGCCTGGCGCTTGACCTCGGTCCAGCGCGCCTCGTTGCAGGCCAGGCGCAGGCCGCCGTTGCGCTTCCAGCCGGTCGCCTGGCCGGTCTCGGCCTCCAGGCGGTCGTAGAGCGCGACGGAGTAGCCGAGGAGCTGGGTGATGTTGGCATTGCCGCGCAGCTGTCCGACCAGGCCCGCGGCATGGAAGGTGCTGCCCGAGGTCAGCTTGGCGCGCTCCAAGACGACGGTCTCGTCCCAGCCGAGCTCGCCCAGGTGATAGGCGGTCGAGCAGCCGACGATCCCGCCGCCGATGACGACGGCCCGGGCCTCTTTCGGGAATTCCCCGGTCATCCCTGCGCCTTGCGAAAGGCCGCGAGGGCCGCGTGGAAGCCGGCGAGGTTCTCCGCCGTGTAGCCGGCGTAGTCGAAGTCGAGCTCGGAGTGGATCTCGGAGACCATGCTCCAGAGGGTCTCGCGCAGCAGCGAAGCGCATTTCATCGCGCCGTAGCGACGGCGCAACGCGTCGGTGACCGGCGCCTCGAAGTAGGTCTCCAGCAGCCAGTCCTCCTGCTCGGGGCCTAACCCGTTGTTGGAGGCCAGGCCGCCGAGGTCGAAGAGCGGCGAGTTGAAGCCCGCATAGTCCCAGTCGATCAGCCAGACCCGCGTGCCGTCGTCGATGAAGTTGGCGGCCAGCAGGTCGTTATGGCCGTAGACCAGGTCGATGGGTCCGACCGCCGCCTCCAGCGCCTCGGCGGCGGCCAGCAGCTCCGGCAGCTTGTCGAGGTGGGCGCTCCCGCCCTCCTTCAGGGTCGCGGCGTAGTCGCGCAGGACGTGGAACACCCAGAAGATCAGTGCCGGGCCGCGCAGGTGCCTGGGGATCTCGCGGTGGCAGTCCCGGACCAGCGGCAGGATGCGTTCCAGCGTGGCCTGGTCGCGGACGTCCTCGGCCGCGAGCGTCCGTCCTTCGACGAAGCGCAGCACCAGGGCGCCGGGCTCGGCGTGCACGACCTCGGGCGAGAGGCCGGCGGCGAAGGCGGCGCGGCTGGCGGCCAGCTCGTTGAAGCGCAGCACCTGGTGCACCAGGATGTCGTTGCCGACCCGCACGACGAACCTCTCGCCGCCGTCCTCGACCACGAAGTTGACGTTGGTGATGCCGCCGCCCAGAGGCTGCGGATCGACCGCGCCCTTCCAGAACCCCAGGCCGGTGGCGAAGCTCTTTGCGTCGGTCACCTCGTTGGTCTCCTTTCCGGCAAGGTGCAGGGACCGCTTAGGGCGACGCGGTCGGGTGCCGTTCCTCCGCCGACTATGCCGCCGGAGATGATAATGTCCAGGTTCCGCGGGGCCGCCTCGGCTGGATCGATCCTCGGCGTCAGCCGCCGGCGCTCTCCGGAAGCCAGAGCGCGAGGGCGGGGAAGAGGATCAGGAGCAGCGCCATGGCCAGCATGGTCAGCACGTAAGGGACGGCGCCGAGCATGACTTCGGCCAGGCTGCCGCCCTTGCGGGCGCCCTGCACGACGTAGAGGTTGAGCCCGACCGGCGGCGTGATCAGCGCCATCTCGATCAGCAGGATCAGCAGGATGCCGAACCAGACCTTGTCGAAGCCAAGGCCGGCGACGATCGGCACCACGATCGGGATCGTGGCGACCATCAGCGACAGGGTCTCGACGAAGAAGCCGAGGACGAGATAGAGCAGCACGATGGCGATCAGCGTGCCGGTGGCATCGAGCCCGAGCCCGCCGAGAAAGCCCTTGAGCTCCCGCCCCAGGCCGGCCGAGGCCAGGGTGTAGTTGAGGAAGTAGGCGGCGACGATGACCAGCATGATCATCGCCGTGATCCGCATCGTGCCGAGCAGGGCCTCGACGAGCATCGTCCGGGTGAGCGCGCGGTGCCAGGCCGCGATCAGGCCGGCCATGGCCACGCCCAGGGCCGCGGCCTCGGTCGGCGTCGCCCAGCCCCGATAGATCGAGCCGATCACGACCGCGAAGAGCAGCAGGATCGGGATCAGCTCCGCCAGGCCAGCGAGCCGCTGCGACCAGGCGAAGGTCCGCCCGGTGCCGCCGAGGGCCGGACGTAGCTTGCAGATGGCCGCCGTGATCAGCATGAAGCCCAGGGCCATGAGGAGCCCCGGCAGGAGGCCGGCCAGGAAGAGCCGTGGGATCGAGGTCTCGGTCAGGAAGCCGTAGACGATCAGGTTGATCGAGGGCGGGATCATGATGCCGAGCGTGCCGCCGGCCGCGATCGCGCCGGAGAAGAGACGCTGGTCGTAGCCGAGGCGCTCGGCCTGGGGCATGGCCACCGTGGCGACCGTGGCGGCGGTGGCCACCGAGGAGCCGGAGGTCGCCGAGAACATCGTTGCGGTGCCGATGTTGGCGTGGATCAGCCCGCCGGGCAGCCAGGACAGCCAGGCGTCCAGGGCCTTGTAGGTCCGCTCGGCGATGCCCGCGCGGACCAGGATCTCGCCCAGCAGCACGAAGAAGGGGATGGCGATCAGGAGCGAGCTGTCCGAGGCCGACCAGACCACCTGGCCGAGCCCGCGGATCAGCGGGAAGGGCGAGAAGAAGAGATCGACGCCGAAGCCGAGCAGGAAGAGGACGACGCCGACCGGGATCGACAGGGCCAGGAGGGCGAGCAGCGCCCCGGCGACCGACCAGATCATGGCTCGCGGCCCCCTTCGAAGCCGCAGCCGGCCAGGGCTTCGACCGCCGCAAGCCTGCGCCGGAAGACCAGCGCGGCGGCGACGAGGAGCAGGAGCGTCGCAGTCAGGGCGAACCAGACCCAGCCGCCGAACCAGATCGCCTGGGGAATCCACAGCGGGGTCTCCAGCGGCGTGTTGGCGCGCGAGCCGCGCTCCAGGGTCTTGGCGAGGACGCTCCAGGAATGGAAGGTCACGACCCAGGTCGTGCCCGCCAGCAGCAGCAGCGCGAGCAGGTCGAGGACGACCCGCCCGGCCGGCAGCAGCCGCCGCTGCAGCAGGTCGATGCGGATGTGCGCCCGCTCGACCAGGGCATAGGAGAAGCCCCAGGTCGCGATCGCGGCCATGGCATAGCCGGCGTACTCGTCGGAGCCGCCGAGGGCGCCGAAGGGGGTCTGGCGCAGCAGGATCTCGACCAGGATCAGCCCCCCGGTCGCGAGCAGCACCAACCCGCAGGCCAGGCCGATCGTCCGGTTGCCGCGCCGGAGCGCCGAGACGACGCGGTCGCTCATGACAGGGGCTTCCTCGCTGCCAAAGCGCAATAGCAGGGTGATGGAAGGTGCGAGCTGCCACCCTCGCCCTTCGACAGGCTCAGGGTGAGGGTGAGCAATTTCAGGCTCTTCTCCTCATCCGCGCGTAGCGCTGGGCTGCGCCCCTTGTCGAAGGATGACCGCAGGCAAGCCGTCATGCCTTCTTCGCCCCGCGATGGCCCTCGCCGCCCGGCTCAGTTGAGCTCGACCGTCACGCCCGTGGCAGCGCCGACGCTGTCGTTCCAGCGCTTGGCCCAGTCCGGCCCGGCGCGCTCGGCCCAGTCGGGCAGCACCGTCTCGCGCAGCACCTTGTTCGCGACCTCGAGGTCCTGGGACGAAGGCTCGACCAGGGTCATGGCCGCCGGCTTGCCGGAGGCGCAGTCGCCCTTGCCGGTCAGGCAGGCGATGTCGTTGTCGAGCGCGCCGGCCAGCGCGTCCCAGGCCGGCGTCTCGAAGCCGGCCTTGACCTGGTCCAGCAGGAAGGCCTGGGTCTCTGCGGAGAGGCTGTTCCACTTGTCGAGGTTCATCGCGGTCGCCACGGAATCCCAACCGCCGAGCGGCAGGGTCATCAGATGGGTCGAGGACTCCCACCAGCCGGCGGAATAGCCCGAGCCGGAGCCGGTGATCGCGCAGTCGATCACCCCGCGCTCCAGGGCGCCCGGCACCTCCGAGAAGCCGAGATTGACGCCCTCGGCGCCCAGGGCCTCCAGGAACTTGGTGGTCATCCGGCCCGAGCCGCGGATCTTCTTGCCCTCGAGGTCGGAGAGTCCGGCGATCTCGGCGTTGCAGAACACCACCTGCGGCGGATAGGGCGCGACCGCCAGCAGCTTGGCGCCGAAGCGGTCGCGGAGGATGTCCTCGACCATCGGCCGCGCCGCCTCGACCATCCTGCGGGCCGCCGCCGGGTCGGTCGCGATCAGGGGCACGTCGAGGCCCTCCAGCTCCGGCGCGTCGCCCACCGTGTAGTCGGCGACGGTCATGCCGACGTCGAAGACGCCGTCGTTGAGCAGCCGGAAGACGTCGCCGCCCTTGACCCCCATCTGGTCGAAGGTGGTCATCTCGACCGCGATCTTGCCGCCCGAGGCCTCGGGCAGGGTCTGGGTCCAGAAGGGCGACTCGTGCTGCTTGTGCAGCGGCAGGCCGCTCCAGCTGCCGACGACGGACAGGGTCGTCTCGTCCAGCGCCGCAGCCGGCGCCGCCGCGACGGCGAGGGCCGCCGTCGCCAGAAGGGTCTTGGTCAGGTTGCGCATCGATCGTCCTCCCGTTTTGCTGTTTTTGTTCTGCGCGTCAGTCTTCGGCCGTCACGACGGCCGCTCCGCGATGAGGTCGGTGACCAGCATGTGGCCGGGATCGTGGGTGATCGCGATCGCCGGCGCGGCCCGGCGGATCGCGAGCTGCGGCGTGACGCCGCAGGCCCAGAACACGAGCATGTCGCCCGGATCGATGACC
>JASJBF010000068.1 GCA_030066685.1 Kiloniellales bacterium
TGAGGGCTAGATCAAACTGCGCTCAACTGGAATCAATTGAGCGCGGATAATTTGATCTACTTCATGCAGCTAGAGCAGCTTATCCGCGTTCAAGTGAACGCAGGCTGCTCTAGGACGCCGCTGAAGGGCTGGCGGAAGTCTGAGAAGCCATCGAGACAGCTTTGCGATAGGGCTTGGTCGGCACTCCTTCGCGACCCCATATCCAAGGCGGTGCAAAAGACCGAATGGACGCAAGGATGCGACGAGTCAAAGGCTCGACCAGACTGGCCTTCGCCACCTTCGAGACCATCACAGACCTCGTGGAACGGACCCACGGGACCACGGCGTCGAAGGTTTTTCGACCGCTCACAAACGCGACGCCCACCGCAGCGGTGGCGCGCAGAGTCGAAGCCGTGCACGACGCGACGGCCGCCGGGGTTTACACGCTCATTCGCGGCCTGGGCCGCGGCGCGGAGAAATTGGTCGATCTCGGGTTCGAACTGCAAGGCGGCGGGTCTGCCCGCAGGGGCAGCAAGGCTTCCACCGATCGCGAAGCGCCGGAGTCCCCGGCTGCCGTACCGGCCAAGGCGAGCCTGGCGGACCACGCCGAGAGCGCGGTGAACGCGCTCTACGGCGACCATCTGCATCGCGGGCGGAACCCTCTGGATCTGGGCATGAGCCTGCGCCGGCACGGCAAGCCGCTGGCCACCGAAGGGCAAGCCCTGAAAGAAGCGCTGCCGGAGGCCTCGGGCAAGATCGTCCTCTTCGTCCACGGATTGGCCTGCACGGAATGGATTTGGAACATCTCCGCCGAGGCGTTCTACGGCGATCCGCAGGTCAGCTTCGGCAGCCGGCTCGAGAGCGAGCTTGGCTATGCGCCGCTCTACCTCCGCTACAACAGCGGCCGCCACATTTCGGAGAACGGCCGGCTGCTGTCGGAACTGCTGACCCGGCTAATCGCCGCCTACCCGCGGGAGGTCGAGGAGATTGTCCTCGTCGGGCACAGCATGGGCGGCCTGGTCGCGCGCAGCGCCGCCCACTACGGCGCCAAGGCGGAGGCCGAATGGATCGGCCGCTTGCGTCACCTGGTCTGCCTCGGGACGCCTCACCTCGGCTCGCCGCTCGAGAAAGGCGTGAATGTCCTCGCTTCTCTGCTGGGCGCCTTCGATACCGCGGGGACGCAGGTTCCGGCCGAGCTTCTCGAGGCCCGCAGCGCAGGGATCAAGGACCTGCGCTTCGGCTATACCACCGACGAGGAATGGCAGGGCAAGGACCCAGACGGTGTCCTGGACGACAATCGCCAGGACCTGCCGCTGGTCGACGGCGTCGGGTACATCGCCATCGCCGCCAGCGTCACCCGCGATCCCGAGCATCCCCTGGGCGCGCTCCTGGGCGACCTCCTGGTCCGCCTGCCGAGCGCGGCTGGCCGGGCCCCCGAGCCGACCCGTTCCATTCCCTTTCAGTCCGAGCGGGTTCTTACCGGGATGAGCCACCTGGACCTGGCCAACCACCCGGAGGTCTATCGGGTCCTCAAGGGATACCTCTGAGGCTGGAGTCGAGATCGAGGGCGAGACCGCCGTCGCGGCAGGTCACGCTCGGGGTCCATGATGCGGATCGGTGGGCCTGACGGCACCGAAAGGCCGCCAATCAATCCTCGTCGTCGCGCCGCCGCACCAGGGCTGGGTATCCCATGGCCCGGAGCCAGGGCTGCCAGGCGATCTCGGCGGCGCGCATCCAAACCGCCATGGGGTTCACCATCGCGGCGGCCGAAAGCGCGGGGAGCATGGCCTTCGCGACCGCGTCGAAGGACGGCGCCGCCCGCAGGTGTATGGTCATGGCCTCCGCCCGCTCCTCCGGGAGCTCCCGCCTGCGGATCTCGATCTCCAGGTTCGGCAGCTGGGCGGTGATCTTGGTGTCTTCCATGGCGCGGGTTCGCTGGCGGCTTCGTGGAAAGCGGACTCTAGCATCCCGATCCCGGGGGCACGAGGGCGGAGGATCCGGCCGGCGGCCGCGGGCTCAAGTACCCGGGTCGACGCCCCAGGTGGTCCAGTAGTCCCGCGCCGTGCCGCCGGCGCCCTCGGGATCGAGTTCGAGGAACCGCCGCAGGGCGGCCTGCTTGCCCGGGAGCGCCTCGGGCGGGTCGCCCTCGACGTCGTGGTGGACGAAATCGAGGTCCTCGCCCGCGGCGAAGGACAGGCAGCGGAACATCGCGGCAGCGGAGGAGAACATCGGCCGGATCTCCCTCTCGTCGCCGACCCAGTCGTGGTCCCAGTAGACCACCGGGCAATCGCCGTCCTCCCGCCGAAGGCGCGTGTCGAAGCAAACCGGTCCCGCGTCCATGCAGGTCTCGCTGCCGAAGGGGAGCAGTCCCCGGCCGAGGATGCGCGCCGGGTCGAAGGCGTCGAAGTAGAGGCTTCGCAGCGCCGCGCGCCAGCCGGCCGGGAAGTGGCGCTCGAAGCGGACACCGACCTGGGTCAAGTCGACGAAATGCCGATACCTGAGGAAATCCCGGTAGAGCGGCGGATAGGCGAGCCCCGTCTCGACCTCGAGCGAATCGAGATCGGCAGCGGTGACGCCGCTGGGCATGGCCTGCCAGCCTCGCCAATCGCCCTGGGGCGGGATCGACGGATCCTGCATCGCGGCCGGCAGGTCGCCGGGGAAGATCATCAGGCCCTTTCGCTTGATCTGCTCCAGGGCCCTGTCGACGTAGGTCGAGACCAGGGGATCCGTCATGGCGCCTGCACTCAGGTCGAACGCGAGTCCGCGAAGCCTAGAGAAGGCCCCTCCCCGTTGTCGAGCGCCCGCGGCCTCACACCGATGGCGCGAGACCGGGCGGCCGGGCGTTGACGGGGCCGGAGGTCCTGGGCAGGCTGCCGACATGAAGCTTCGCGCAGCCTATCTCGTCGCCCTTCTCGCCGCCTGCACGCCCGGCGCCGAAAGGGAGCCGGCCGCAGCCCGCAGCGATCCGGGCGGCGGGCCGATCACGCCCACGCCCTACGTCGAGGAGTCCTACAAGCGCTTTCTCAACAAGCGGGACCCGATGATCTTCGTCCTCTCCGAAGACGGCAAGGCCGCCTTCTACAAGTTCTGCCGGTCATCGGGTGATTGCGACGATGTCAGGGCCAGGGCCGACGCCCTGAGCGGCTGCGAGGACAAGGCGGGCGGCGTCCCCTGCCGCATCTACTACCAGGCGCCCAAGGGCGTCGTCTGGGACGGCCCGCCCGTCCTCGGCCTGGCCACCCCCGCCGCGCCGGAGTGACGGCGGCCGGCTCTTCGTAAATCAGATGCCGTTCGAGGGACAGCTCGCTTGTTCTGGCGCAGCATAACAATTGCAGACCCAAGGTTTGCCTACCGCCACGCTCTTGGTGGCGGTTAGGACTCCGCAAATCGGTTCCGAGCTTCGAGACTAAAGAGGAGAAATGCGCACATTGTCCCCAGAATTCCAATCGGAAGGTCTTGGAAGCCGGCGGCGAGTGACCAACCCATACCAAATGTCGCTCGGCACCTAGGCCTCGTAGAACATCCGCTTCAAGCTGGGGTCTTCCTTAAGTTGGACCTGGGCGCGGAGTCGGCCGGTATTTCCCTTGTCCTCGACCACCGGAACGCCACAGACTTGCTCAGCGGCAGCTTGCGCGTCGTCTGCTTCCACGTCGCGGTGTTCCACGTGGCCCCCGCCCGCCCCGTCCTTGAAGTACAGCACCCTAAAGAGTGGCACGTCACGTCTCCCCATGTTGTTTGACCCGCTTAATCGGCGAACTACGGGGAAAGCTGCTCTGCGAAGTTACTGTCGACCGCTCGCGCGAGTGCTTCGTACTGCTTAGACATTTTCATCGCAGGGCTTTCCGGCCCAGATGCGCACTTCGGGCACATGTTCACGCTAGTAAAAGGCGCTGGTCTCAGGTCGGTAGCCTCGCCGAACATCTCCACCTCGTTGCCCTCGGGAGTCATGCCCAAGTCCTCAAGCACAATCCGTTTCATCTCGCGTTCGTCGCCACCGGCCGTCCGGCGAAGCATGAGCGATAAAGCCTCATCAAAGACTCCTTTCCGGCGGTAGTGCTCACGGACGCAGCAAATTGGATAACCTAGCAGCCGAGCTTCTTGTTCCATGGTTATCTCGCCATTACGGCAAACCTCCTGAACCTCTTCGGCAACCGACGTCAGCTTGCTGACATAAACGGCTTCATCTGAGATCGTGCTTCGTGGTGCGATTCCACTGTACCAGTCAGGCATAAAGGTGTGTTTTGGCTCAGCTTGCCACTTAGGTCCCCTGGTGACGGGAAGCATCATCTCTCGCGCCAGCCTCTCGACGCCAGTCACCCAGATAGGGTCTTCCAGGCCTCGTCCTAAGAGACAGACCGGTTTGATCCCAGCAAGCATGGCAAGGAAGTCGAGGCTCTCCTGAGGGACCATCGCGACGTTCACTTCATCGGATTGGTCGATTGGCAGTTCGATGAGGTTCCTCAGAACGTTACGAAACGTCGGCTTGTCGATCTTCATGTCTTACAATGCAAACACTGACCGGAAGCCGTGATGGTCACAGCTCGGTCCGCAACTTGGTCAAAGCCAATCACTGTGCGAGCTTTCCGTAGCCTTCCCTCTTCTCGAAAGGCGCCTCTTTCTCCGCGGCTTCCAGCCGTTCCGCTTGCCGCGCGGCTTGGCGCCGCTCCACGGCTCTCTCCATTAACGACGCCTGCTTCTTCACCAGGTCATAGTCACCCTTGATTAGGGCCACCGCGCGGAGCAGCGCAAAGGCCACCAAGGCGACCAACACGCCAGTGGCAGATTGCTTCAAAGTCAAGATCGTACCTGGGTCGAGGTTGGAAATATGCGAGATGGCTCCGTGCAGCACCCCGATAAACACCAAGCCAAGTATCGAGCAGATGATGACGACGAACAGCAGCATCAAGGCCTTGTAGACTTTCCTCACGGCCCTAGAGAGGTCGCGCATTTCTTCCACGTCGAAGTAGCCAGTGTCAGAAACCGGCATGCCTCTCGCCAGCCGCACAAGGACCGCTGCCCCGAGCAAAGAGAGCGCGAAGGTCAACCCCCGGCCGACTTCGTCCCAATGCGTCGGTTGCATCACCTCGAAGGCAACCCAGCCAAGAGCAGCAGGGACCGCTATGTAGAGCCACTTTGTCATGCAGGAATACTTTCCCCGGCGCCTAATTGACTATCCTACCGTCTTCCAGGAAGCGCCGGTACACTTCTTTCATTTGGTCGCGGGCATCGCCGTTGTCTAGTAGCGAGCTGTTTTCCCGCACCAGCTCAATCGGCATCACGTGGTGGAGACGCGCGTCGTTTCCCACTACCCGACCATCCTTGGACCTCACTCTCACCTCCCCGTCGGGCATGTTGCGAAGGCTCGCTTCGAGGTTGGACAGCGCCTCGCGCTTGAACTTCCGCTTCGTAGCCCGGAAGCCAAAGTTCACGTTGACCTCAAGGGCCGCCTCGTCGGGCATGCTCTTGATGATCTGCTCCGTCTCCATTGTACCGATAGCCGCTTCGAGGATTTCCTTCCCTTTGCTGAAGGTGTTGACGAACTTCTCTCCCAAAGCCTGCTTCGCTTTGTACTCGACGACTTTGCCCCCACCTTCAGCCGCTGCAAGCTCGGGACCGATCGTTTCTGGCATCACGCCTCCGACCTCTACGCTGCTTATGTCGCCCAGATCGCCCCCGACCAAATTGCGGTCAAAGACCGATTTGAGTTCCACGCTGTGGTCCTCATCGATCACGCCGGCTTGCTCTCGCAACAGCCACTCGAAGTAGCTCTCCATCGCCTTCGACTGCAGTGCGACGTGCTGCACGACGAGGAAGTGGTCATCCACCGCCAACCAATAGCAAATCCCGTGCAGATACTCACTGCCATCGGGAGCCCTGCGCTCCGCGATGTCCAGAACCGGAGCCTCGGGCTCTTCCTCAATCAGCGCTTGAAGCTGACCTGGGCTAAAGAGGCAAACGTTGCCAAAAAACGACTCCCCATCGTCGTGGAAGTCGTTCAGAAATCGGTAATGGTTTAGTCCGTTGCCGACTAGTTGCACGCGTGCGCGCCAGTTATCTTTGAGGAGAGTTCCATTTCCATCTGGTTGATTCAATGCACCGCTAAGCGCTTTGGAGAGAGTCTCGTCAGGAAACTGCCCGCCCTCCCGGCTGAGTTGCCTGTAATGGATTTTGCAACGTCTGGTCGCCATTTCGGCCCCTGCCTTCTGCCAGCCAACGAGTCTTTTAACGTCGAGAAGTATTGCAGCAAGATCCTAAAGATAGCAACCAAAGCGTGTAGAATTAAATCCTATCAACGCTCATGCATTGAGACGGAATTCTGGAGACAGTTTAATTGTTCAGCGTCGTGCTCGGGCGTCTCGTGTCTATGGCACGCCATGTCACCGCCGAAAGATCCATCGATGGGGGCTACCAGGCATTTGAAGAAGACGAGCCGGTCGCTAGCCACATTGCTGGTCGAAAGCCAAATAGGCTGGATCCGGACCCAAGGCAGTGTGAAGCGGCCCGGGCTTGGCGTCCCCTAGGGGAGTCGAACCCCTGTTTCCGGCGTGAGAGGCCGGCGTCCTGGGCCACTAGACGAAGGGGACGCTGTGTGCCCTGGCGGACAGGCCCGGTGTTCTAGCCGAAGAGGGCGGGGGTTACAAGCACCTTCGCCGACGGCGGCCCGGCCGGAGCGGGCGGTCCTAGGCGGTTTCCGCCGCCGCGCCGACGGCGGCCCGGGCCGCGGCCAGGAAGGCGGCGACCTCCTCTGGCGTGCTGTCGAAGGCGGTGATCAGGCGGACCGCGCCGGGGCCGGCGGCGGGCCAATCGTAGAAGGCGAAGCCCCGGTTGCGCAGCGTCTCGGCCAGCCCCTCGGGCAGGCGGGCAAAGATCTCGTTGGCCTCGACCGGGTGCAGGAGCTCGACCCCCGGCAGGGCGGCCAGGCCCTCGGCCAGGTCCCGGGCCCGCGCGTTGGCACGGCCGGCCAGGCGCAGCCAGAGGTCGTCCTTCAGGTAGGCCTCGAGCTGGGCCGAGAGGAAGCGCAGCTTGGAGAAGAGGTGGCCGCCGCGCTTGCGCCGGTAGGGCAGGGTCGCGGCCAGCTCGGGCCGGAAGACCACCACCGCCTCGGCGCAGAGGCAGCCGTTCTTGGTGCCGCCGAAGGCGAGCACGTCGACCCCCGCCTTCCAGGTCGCCTCGGCCGGACTGCAGCCCAGGGTGACCAGGGCGTTGGCGAAGCGCGCGCCGTCCATCTGCAGGCCGAGATCGTGGGCCCGGGCGAGCTCGGCGATGGCCGCGACCTCCTCGGGGCGGTAGACCGCGCCGGCCTCGCTCGCCTGGGTCAGGCTGATCGCCGCCGGCTGGACGTGGTGCACCACGCCGGCGCCGCCGGCGGCCAGGACCTCGGCGAGCGGCCCGGCCGAGAGCTTGGCGTCGGCGCCGGGCAGGGCGACCAGCTTGGCGCCGCCGGTGAAGAGCTCGGGCGCGCCGCATTCGTCGACGTTGATGTGGGAGTCCCGGTGGCAGTAGATCGCGCCGTAAGGCGGGGTCATGACCGCTAGGCCGAGGACGTTGGCGGCGGTCCCGGTGGCCACCGGGAAGACCGCGCAGTCGGTCTCGAAGACCTCGCGGAAGCGATCCTGCAGGCGCGCGCTCAGAGCGTCGTCGCCATAGGGCGCCGCGGCGCCGGAGTTGGCCTCGGCCAGGGCCGCCAGGATCTCCGGCGCGGCCCCCTTCACGTTGTCCGAGCGAAAATCGACCATGGCGTCCCCGTCTCGCCCCTACTCGGCCGGCAGGGCGCCGGGCGCCAGGCGCAGGCGGCGCCGGACCTCGCCGCTCTCCAGGTCGACGACCAGGATCTGGGCGCAGCCGCGCTCCGCCGGGCCCTCGAGGCGCAGCAGCAGGCGGTCGCCCTCGGCCAGGGTCTCGGCCAGGGAACAGCCGTCCGGCACCGGCACCTCGGTCTCGCGCAAACCGGCCCCGTCGAGCCGGGAGAACTTGTCGGCGAGACCGATCACCAGCGCGACGAAGCCGATGACGATCAGCACCCCCATGCCGATGACCAGTGCCTTGAGCCCCTGCATCCGCTACCCTTCTCCCGACCCGGCAGGCAACCTCTCCGGCACCCGGACCTCCCAAGCGACGATGACCGACGGCTCCCCGGAAGACCTCCAAGACGGCGTCCCCGCGGGGCCCCAGGCCTTCACCGCCGGGCCCGACGACGCCGGCGAGCGCCTGGACCGCTTCCTCGCCGCCCGCCTGCCCGGCCTGACCCGCAGCCGGATCAAGGCGCTGATCGAGGAGGGCTGCCTGGCGGCCGGCGGCGCGACGATAAGGCAGCCCTCTTTGCGGGTCAAACCCGGCCAAACTTTCGCCATCTTGGTGCCCGAGGCTCAACCGGTCGAGCTGGTCGGCCAGCGGATCCCCCTGCGGGTCGTCCACGAAGACCCTGACCTCATCGTGATCGACAAAGCGGCAGGCCTCGTCGTGCACCCCGCCCCCGGCAACCCGGACCGGACCCTGGTCAACGCCCTGATCGCCCACTGCGGCGACAGCCTCAAGGGCGTCGGCGGCGTGCGCCGGCCGGGCATCGTGCACCGCCTGGACAAGGACACCTCCGGCCTGATCGTCGCCGCCAAGACCGAGGCCGCGCACCAGGGGCTGGTCGCGCAGTTCGCCGCGCGCAGCATCGAGCGCAGCTACCTGGCCCTGGTCTGGGGCCGGCCGCGGCCCGAGGCCGGGACCATCACCGGCGACATCGGCCGCAGCCCGCGCAACCGCAAGAAGATGGCCGTGGTCCGCCGTGGCGGCCGGCCGGCGACCACCCACTACCGGAGCCTGCGCCACCTGGCCGGCGACCGGGTCAGCCTGGTGGAGTGCCGGCTGGAGACCGGCCGCACCCACCAGATCCGGGTCCACCTGGCGAGCCGCGGCCATCCCCTGCTCGGCGATCCGCTCTACGGCCGTGGCGACCGGGAGCGGCTCAAGGCGCTGGCCGCCGGCCGGGAGGCCGCGCCGCCGCCGCTGACGCGGCAGGCCCTGCACGCCCGCAGCCTCGGATTCATCCATCCGACCAGCGGCGAGGCGCTCAAGTTCGAGAGCGAAATTCCGAACGATATGAAAGACTTGCTGAACTACTTAGAGGCTGTCTAGCGATGCAGCTTGCTTTTTTGATCTGTTCGGTCCAGAATAAAATTATAAGAAATCCAGAAACCTGGGGGAAGGCAGATCCGTCGTCGGCCGTTTGTGCCGCCGAGCGCTTTGTTGTCTACGGAGAACCTACCTGATGGCCAACATGCCGAGTGTTCCGATCCTGGTCGCCGAGGGCAATCTCTCCCGCTATCTCCAGGACATCCGCAAGTTCCCGATGCTGGAGCAGAACGAGGAGTACATGCTGGCCAAGCGCTGGCGCGAGCACGACGACGTCGATGCGGCCCACAAGCTGGTCACCAGCCACCTGCGCCTGGTGGCGAAGATCGCCATGGGCTACCGCGGCTACGGCCTGCCGGTCTCCGAGCTGATCTCGGAGGGCAACGTCGGGATGATGCAGGCGGTCAAGCGCTTCGACCCGGAGCGCGGCTTCCGCCTCGCCACCTATGCGATGTGGTGGATCCGGGCGGCGATCCAGGAATACATCCTGCACTCCTGGTCCCTAGTCAAGATGGGCACCACGGCGGCGCAGAAGAAGCTGTTCTTCAACCTGCGCAAGCTGAAGGGCCAGATGAAGGCGATCGAGGAGGGCGACCTGCAGCCCGAGCAGGTCGAGTACATAGCCACCGCGCTCGACGTCCCGGAGCAGGACGTGGTCAACATGAACCGCCGCCTGTCCAGCCCGGACCATTCCCTCAACGCGCCCCTGCGGGTCGACGGCGACGGCGAGTGGCAGGACTGGCTGGTCGACGAGGGCGAGGATCAGGAGACTCTCCTGGCCGAGCGGCAGGAACTCGACAAGCGCCGCAACCTCTTGAGCGAGGCCATGGAGTGCCTCAACGAGCGCGAGCAGCACATCCTGAAGGAGCGGCGCCTGAAGGAGGACCCGACCACCCTGGAGGACCTGAGCCAGGTCTACGGCATCAGCCGGGAGCGGGTGCGGCAGATCGAGGTTCGCGCCTTCGAGAAACTGCAGAAGGCGATCCGCAACGCGGCGATCGAGGAGCGCCTCGCGACCTCCTGATCCCCGCGGGCGGTCACTCCGCCGGACCGGAGACCTCTTCGCCCCAGTTCTTCTCCAGGGTCTGCCGGCGCTTGTGAAGCGTGGCGAGACGCTCCCGGCTGCGCACCGCGTAGTAGGCCGCGACAAGCGGCGGCATCGCCAGGTGGATCAACCAGGCCAGCCCGCCACCGAGAAAGGCGAGGAGCCAGGTTTCAGGATCGCCGAGCAGGGCCAGGGCGCCGGCCCGGTCATGGCCCTGGGTCCAGAGGCGCAGCAGCGACGGCAGCACGCAGGCCAGGTTGAGCAGGCCGACCGCGAAGGCAAGGTAGCGCTGACGGCTGCGGTCGACCACCGCGGCCGCCACGGTCGGCGCCAGCAGCGGGCCGGCGAGCAGGAGCGTCGGCCAGATCAGGTAGCCCAGGGGCGCCAGGGCGAACAGCGGCAGGAGCAGGCCCGCCGCGCCGCGCCGGCCCGCCTTGCCCTTCACGACACCTTGCCCGCCCGCCATCGCCGGCTCCTAGGAGGCAAAGACTTCGACCGCCGCCGTCGCGACGACGACCAGGACGGCGGCAAGGGTGGAGAGTACCGCCGTGACCTGGGAGGCGGTGCGGCGGACCTGGACCGGATCGGTCAGCCCCCCGGCTTCGAGCCAGTCGATCTCCTGGGTGAACTCCCGGTGCAGGACCTGCGCCTGCTGGAAGCCCAGGTCGTCGCCGCGCTGGACCTTGGGATCGTCGAGAAGCTTCACCATCCGATCCAGGCTGCCCTGTGCGGCGGTCGCTTCGACCTCGACGATCAGCTCCTCGCGGTAGGGCCGGTTGTGGAAGCCCTGGATCACCGGCTCCAGCAACACGGCCATGGCGCGCGCCAGGTTGGTCAGGCGCGCGGGGCCGGCCAGTTTCTGGACCTCGGCCAGGAGCTTGAGCACCGCCAGGCGACGCGACGCCAGGTGGTCCGGCTGGTCCAGCGCCTTGAAGACCTCGCTGCCGAGATCCTTGGTACGGGCGGCGCAGAAGGCGGCGATGTGACGGTCGACGTAGTCCGGGGCCGCACCGCCGCCCTGGGCGGCGGCCAGGCGATCGAGGGCCGGCAGGAGCTCTTCGATCTTGACGACCCGGAAGCGTGCCAGGCTCGGGCTGCGGCAGGCCAGGCCGGGATTGGCCTCGTAAAGGCAGCGCTCGAGTCCGAAGCCGAAGCCCGGGTTGGCAAGATGGCTGTGCAGGGCCTCGTAGAGCTTCTTGTAGGCGAGGACCTCGGCCCCGGCGCCCGCCTGCAGCTCGATCCACTGGGTCGGCAGGCGCAGCTCGAGGACCTCGGCCAGCAGCTTGCGACGATCCTCGTTCTCGAAGTCCTGCGCGAGGGCGCCCGGCAGGCCGTCGAGGCGCAGCGCCAGGCCCTTGAAGCGGATCGGCCCCGTGGGATCCAGAATAGTCAGCGACCGGCTCAACAGCAGATCCGGGTCCTGGGGGCTGCCGGTGCTGGCCGCCCGGCTGCGGGCGATCCGCCTGCCCCGCTCCTCGTCCCCGAGGCTCCGGCGCACCCAGCCTTCGAGCGCGCCCGAGGCCGCAAGCTCGACGCCCTCCGCCCAGCCGGCGGCCAGGGCATGGGCGACCTCGCGATCCATCTCGCGGCGCCGTCCGGAAATCGTGATCGCCCGCTGCGCCCGCGGCGGCAGCAGAACCTGCCGCGGGCTCATGCGCCGGCCGGCAAGCCAGAGCTGGACCTCGTTCAGGCCCCAGCGCTCCTTCGGGTCGTCGTAGAGCAGACCGCGCAGCAGCTCCGTCATAGCCGGCGACAACCGGCGGCTGCCGACCAGGGCGGCGTAGGATCCCCGGGTGATCTTGCGCAGGATCAGCTCGTCGTCGTCCAGCTCGGTCACCGGCGGCCCGCCGGAAAGCAAGGTCAAGACCAGGGCACCGAGGGCATAGAAGTCGTCGGAGCGGCGGCCGGCGCCGCGCGCGCTTGGCAGCGC
>JASJBF010000069.1 GCA_030066685.1 Kiloniellales bacterium
AGGCCGCAGAAATCGGCTCTCAAGGTCTGGGTCCGAGCCGGGATCACCCCCACCCCGGCCCTCCCCCATCAAGGGGGAGGGGGTTTCCGCTTCGATCTCGCAGCCGGAGGCCTGATTTGCCTCATCGCCGGCAAACCCAAGTCAAGCAAAGCATCCTCCGCAGTCCTGCTGCGCTAAACCGGACAGCCGTGGATCGAGTCCGGGCATGACATGAAGTGGAAACAAGCGGGGGCTGTGGCAGTCGGGCATGCTAGTGCGCCTCGGCCCAGGTGTCGGCGACGCCGGCCTCGGCGACCAGGGGCACCGAAAGGTTGAGCGCGGGCGCGGCGGCGCCCTCCATGACCGCGCGGACGACCTCGGTGGTCGCCGCGACCTCGGCCTCGGGCACCTCGAAGAGCAGCTCGTCGTGGACCTGCAGCAGCATCCGGGCGGCGAGGCCCTTGGCCGCCAGGGCGGCGGGGATCCGGATCATGGCCCGCTTGATGATGTCGGCGGCGCTGCCCTGGATCGGGGCGTTGATCGCCGCCCGCTCCGAGAAGCTGCGCCGGGCCGGGTTCTTGTCCTTGATGCCCGGCAGATGGACCCGGCGGCCGAAGAGGGTGGTGACGTAGCCGGTCTCGCGGACCCGGGACTTGGTCTCCGCCATGTAGGCCTTGATCGCCGGATAGCGCTCGAAATAGGCCTCGATGTAGGCCTTGGCCTCGGCCTGGGGAATGCCCAGGTTGGCGGCCAGGCCGAAGGGCGAGATGCCGTAGATGATGCCGAAGTTGATCGCCTTGGCCCGGCGCCGGACCATGGGATCCATGCCTTCGACCGGGACCTCGAAGACCTGGGCGGCGGTCATGGCGTGGATGTCGGCGCCCGCCTGGAAGGCCTCGCGCAGGGCCGCCTCGTCGGCGATATGGGCGGCCAACCTGAGCTCGATCTGGCTGTAGTCGACCGACAGCAGCTTGTGCCCGGGCTCGGCGACGAAGGCCTCGCGGATCTGCCGGCCCTCTTCCGTGCGCACCGGGATGTTCTGCAGGTTGGGATCGTTGGACGAGAGGCGCCCGGTCGAGGCCACGGCCTGGCTGAAGGAGGTGTGGACCCGCCCGGTCTCCGGGTTGATCTGGGCCTGCAGGGCGTCGGTGTAGGTGCTCTTGAGCTTCGAGGCCTGGCGCCACTCCAGGACCCGGGCCGGCAGGTCGTGGCCCTGGGCGGCCAGGGCCTCAAGCACGTCGGCCCCGGTCGAATAGGCGCCGCTCTTGCCCTTCCTGCCGCCGCCCTCCAGGCCCATCTCTTCGAAGAGGATCTCGCCCAGCTGCTTGGGCGAGCCGATGGTGAAGGGCCGCCCGGCGAGCTTGTGGATCTCGGTCTCAAGCTCGGCGATGCGGGTCGCGAAGTCGTTGGACAGGCGGTGCAGGCGCTCGCGGTCGACCTTGATCCCGGCCCGCTCCATCGCCGCCAGCACCGGCACCAGGGGCCGCTCCAGGGTCTCGTAGACCGTCGCCATGTGCTCCAGCACCAGGCGCGGCTTCAGGAGCTCGAAGAGCCGCAGGGTGATGTCGGCGTCCTCGGCGGCATAGTCGCGGGCCTTGTCGAGGGGCACCCGGTCGAAGGTCACCTGGGCCTTGCCGGACCCGGCCACGTCCTTGAACTTGATGGTCTCGTGCTCGAGGTGCAGGCGCGAGAGCTCGTCCATGCCGTGGCCGTGCAGCCCGCCCTCCAGCACGTAGGACAGCAGCATGGTGTCGTCGATCGGTCCGAGGTCGATGCCTTGGCGCGCCAGGACGACCATGTCGTACTTCAGGTTCTGGCCGACCTTGAGGACCGCCGGGTCCTCCAGCATCGGCTTGAGGAGGGCGATGGCCTCCTCGAGCGGGATCTGCTCCGGCGCCGCGCCGTCGTCCAGCAGGTCGCCGCTGCCCTCGGCCGCCTTGTGGCCGAGCGGGACGTAGCAGGCCTCGCCGGCCGCCAGGGCCAGGGACACGCCGACCAGCTCTGCCGCGACCGCATCCAGCGAGGTGGTCTCGGTGTCGACCGCGACCAGGCCCTGCGCGCTCGCCCGGGCGACCCAGGCCGCCAGCTCCTCGGCGTCCCGGATCAGGCTGTAGCTCGCTTCACCGGCCGGCGGGGGCGGCGGCGCCTCCTCGACCGGCGCCTCCAGGCCCAGGATGTCGTGCAGGCGGGCCAGGATGGAGCGGAACTCGTACTTCTCGAGGAAGGCCTTTAAGGCTTCCGGGTCCGGCTGATGCAGGCCGAAGTCGGACAGCGGCGCCTCGGTCGCCACATCGGCCTTGAGCTCGACCAGCTCCCGGCTGATCCGGGCCTGCTCGGCGAACTCGATCAGGTTCTGGCGGCGCTTCGGCTGCTTGATCTCCTCGGCGCGGGCCAGCAGGCTCTCCAGATCGCCGTATTCCTCGATCAGCTGGGCCGCGGTCTTGATCCCGATGCCGGGGACGCCCGGAATGTTGTCCACGGAATCGCCGGCCAGGGCCTGGACCTCGACCACCTTGTCCGGCGGGACGCCGAACTTCTCGACCACCTCGGCCGGACCGATGTCGCGGTTCTTCATGGGATCGAGCATGTCGACCCCGTCCTCGACCAGCTGCATCAGGTCCTTGTCCGAGGACACGATGGTCACCCGCGCCCCGGCCGCCTTGGCCTGGCGGGCGTAGGTCGCGATCAGGTCGTCGGCCTCGTAGCCCAGCATCTCGACGCAGGGCAGGTTGAGCGCCCTGGTCGCCTCGCGGACCATGGCGAACTGCGGCACCAAGTCCTCCGGTGGCTCGTCCCGGTTGGCCTTGTAGTCGGGGTAGATGTCGTTGCGGAAGGATTCGCTGCTGGCATCGAAGATCACCGCGATGCCGTCGGCGTCGGAATCGCGGAGCAGCTTGATCAGCATGTTGGTGAAGCCGAAGGTCGCGTTGGTCGGCGTCCCGTCCGTGGTGTTGCGGGTCGGAATCGCGTAGTAGGCCCGGAAGATGTATCCGGAGCCGTCGACCAGGTAGAGGTGCTTGAAGGGGAGATCTCGCTTGGCCATCGCGGGGCCGAGCATGCAGCAGCCCGGCCCGGGAGTCGAGCCCGGGTGGCAGACCCTGCGGCGGGCTCCTGACAGGCGGCGCCAGCGCGCGCTGAGACCGGCTCACTCCTCCTGGATCGATTCCAGGTAATGAGTCAGCAAAACGATCCGCACGTGGGCCGGCAGGAAGCCGGGCTTGGCCTCGTCGCCCCGGAAGCGCTCCCAGTAACCCGGCATCTGGAAGCTCTGGTGCGCGGTCAGGGAGCGCACGCCGCTGATGGTGTCGTAGACCTGCCAGAAGGGAAAGTCGCCGCCGCTGCGCCGGGCGATTCCGGTCAGATCGGAAGGCGGAATGGCGAGGACCTCCGCCATCGGCCCGCGGCCGCGTCCGTCATGCCCGTGGCAGGCCACGCAATGCCAGCGGTAGTCGTCCTCGCCTTCCTGGATGATCAAGGGTTGCTGGGCAAGCGCCTCTGCGCCGCAGGCCAGCGAAAGGACGATGGCGAGCGCCGGAAGACGCCGGCGCAGGGGATTTCGGAACCGGGTCACGGCGATGACTCCCACACTGTCTGGCGAACCGGCTCGGATCTGACCAGAACGCCGCGTCAGTGGCCTTGACGCGGATCAAAGGCTGCTCCACCCGCAGACGTAGTTGCCGGCCGCCGCTCTGGCGGGCCGTTCACAAGGCAGATGAGATATCGGTCCGGGAGAAGTCCTCGCCCTTGAACAGCAAGGGTAGACCGCGCGCCTTGGCGAGCGCGTAGGCAAAGCGATCGCCGAAGTTCAGGGAGGCGCCATGTCCGCGGCCCTTGCCGAAGGCCTCATAGGCGTCCAAGGCAATTGTGCCCTGCTCGACCGTGACCGGCTCGACCGCCATGCCGCCCGCTTCAAGCAATGCCTCGAGATCGGCGCGGGCCTCGGCACCATAGCGCGCCATCAGAACGATTCCAGATTCAACGACGTTAGCGGCCGAGATCAGCGGTCGCTCTACGGCTTCGATCGCTTCCGCAAAGCGGTGAGCGTCGTCCTCCTGGAGCAAGATCGCCAGGATCGCCGAGGTATCGACAACCATTAGCCCGGCACACCGTCCCGATCGTATCCGAGAATCGTGTCGGCCTCACGGTCATCGAGCACCCGGCGCGAGGAACACCGTCGCCCGATCTCCATCAGTCGAGAGGCAACGCCCCCGCGGCCCCGCTTGGCCGCCTCGCGCTTCAGACGCTCCTCCAAGGCCACCTTGACGGCCTTGGTCATGCTTTCGCCGGTCAGACTCGAGAGCTGCTTGGCTAATCGATGTGTGCTGTCGTCCTTTATGTTGAGACCCATGAGCACTCACATGGTAGAAAGTACTTACAATTCTACCATAACAGAACCTGCAGAGCGCTTTCAAGGGGTTGCGCCCGCCCGCCGAGGCTCAGTGCCCGCCGGAGGCCTTCGCGCCGGACCTGAGGACGAAGCGCCGGTCGCAGTAGGGGCAGTCGATCTGGCCCTTGCCCTCCATGTTGAGGAAGACCCGGGGATGGCCCAGGGCGCCGCCCTCGCCCTCGCAGGCGACGATCTCGCTGTCGACTTCGACAACTTCCGGGGGATCGAGCGGTGCGTCCATTGAGGCCCTGCCCTGTGATTGCCCACACCTGCAATTAATCAGGCGCGTGATGAAGAAAGCTAGGTTGACCGCGCTTTCTGGCGGATGATACCCATTCGCGCGCCGCGATCAATTCTCCCGTCGCGATCCGCTGCGGATTTCCGGTCGCCGGCCGAACCGAGGATCCGATCCGATGTCGAAGCCGCCAGCCACGAACGGCGATGGGCGCCAGGGCGATCTCGCCGCGCCGGCCCTGCCCGAGAACGCCGTCGAGGCCCGGGGGCTCAACAAGATCTACGGCGGCCGGGAGGGCAAGCACGCCCTGATCGACGTCGATCTGGAGATCCCGCGCGGCTCGCTCTTCGGGCTGCTGGGCCCGAACGGCGCCGGCAAGTCGACCTTCATCAACATCCTGGCCGGCTTGGTCAACAAGACCAGCGGCCGCGCGCGGATCTGGGACGTCGACATCGACGACAACCCGCGCCAAGCGCGCGCCGCCATCGGCGTCGTGCCCCAGGAACTGAACATCGATCCCTTTTTCACGCCGCACGACCTGCTGGAGCTCCAGGCCGGGCTCTACGGGGTGCCGCCGCGCGAACGGCAAACTGCTGAAATACTTGAGATTCTAGGCCTGGCCGACAAGGCGGGGGCCTACGCCCGCACCCTTTCGGGCGGCATGCGCCGGCGCCTGCTGGTGGCCAAGGCCATGGTCCACAACCCGCCGGTCCTGGTCCTCGACGAGCCGACCGCCGGGGTCGACATCGAGCTGCGCCAGCAGCTCTGGGCCCGGGTCGTTGAATTGAACAAGCGCGGCACCACCATTCTGTTGACCACCCACTACCTGGAGGAGGCGGAGGAGCTCTGCGACCGCATCGCGATCATCAACCACGGCCGGGTCATCGCCTACGACACCAAGCAGGCCCTGCTGTCGCGCCTGGACGACAAGTCGCTGACCCTGATCGTGGACCGCGACCTCAACGGGGTGCCGGAAGCCCTGGCCGAGCTGAACGCCGAGGTGGTCGAGCCGCGGCGCCTGATGATCCGCTACCACCGCAGCCACTGCCCCCTCGACCGGATCCTCAGCGCGGTCTCCCAGGCCGGCCTGACGGTCATCGACCTGACCACGGAGGAGACCGACCTGGAGGACATCTTCCTGCAGCTGACCCGCAGCGGAGGCCAAGGCGATGACCGGCGGCCGCGCTAGGACCGGCCTCCGGCTGCTGGCGCTCCTGCTGCTGGCGCCCCTGGCCGCCTGCGGCACGCCGGAGGTCGCCCCGCCCGGCCCCTGGGCCGAGAACGGCGGCGGCCCGCCGAGCTTGGCCGACGACAGCTTCACCGCCCGCGACGGCCTGAGCCTGCCGCTGCGCCGCTGGCTTCCCGAGGCGCGGCGGCCGCGCGGCGTCTTCCTCGCCCTGCACGGCTTCAACGACTATTCCAAGGCTTTCGAGAGCCCGGGCGAGGCCCTGGCCGCGCGTGGCTTCGCGGTCTACGCCTACGACCAGCGCGGCTTCGGCCAGGCGCCGCACCGGGGCCTCTGGCCCGGCATCGAGACCATGACCCGCGATGCCGCCGACCTGGCCGGCCTGCTGCGCAAGCGCTACCCGGAGTCGCCGCTCTACCTGATCGGGGAGTCCATGGGCGGCGCGGTCCTGATGGCGGCCACGGCCGGACCGGAGCCGCTGGACTACGACGCCCTGATCCTGTCCTCGCCGGCGGTCTGGTCGCGCGAGACCATGCCCTTCTACCAGACCTGGAGCCTGTGGCTCGGAATCCGGCTCTTCCCCTCGCTCAAGGTCTCGGGCGGCGGCTACAAGATCCAGGCCTCCGACAATGTCGAGATGCTGATCGGCCTGGGCCGCGACCCTCTGTTCATCAAGGAGACCCGGGTCGACGCGCTTTACGGCCTGACCAACCTCATGGACCGGGCCTACGAATCGGCCGACCGCCTGCCCGGGCCGGCCCTGCTGCTCTACGGCGAGCGCGACCAGATCGTGCCCAAGAACCCGACCCTCGACGTCTGGCGGCGCCTGCCGAAGAACGGCAAGGCGGAGGGCCAGCGCATCGCCCTCTACGAGGACGGCTGGCACCTGCTGCTGCGCGACCTGCGCGGCGAGGAGGTGCTGGAGGACATCCTGGCCTGGCTCGAGGACCCGGAGGCGCCGCTGCCCTCGGGCGCCGACGCCAACGCCGTCGACTACCTGGCCAGCTACGCGGCCTTCTACGGAATCGAGCTCAGCGACTTCCAGGCGGCCGACCCCCAGACGAGCGGTTCCCAAGCGAGCGATCCCTAGGCGCCGGCAAGCCCCGCGCGGCGCCGCACGGAAGCCGTTGTCCTGGCGCCAGGCTTCGACTAAAGTCGCACGCCCATGCGGACCCGTAGCTCAGCTGGATAGAGCGCTTCCCTCCGGAGGAAGAGGTCTGGGGTTCGAATCCCTACGGGTCCGCCAATCCTTCCCGACATCGTTCAGAACGCCTCGGCTTTCACGCCAGCATGCGAATTGTCATGGATCAAGGCGACCGGGCCGCGGCGGCGCTAGGCTCCGGGCAAACTCGCCGAAGGGCGGCCGGCCCCGGCGGGCCGGCAGGGGATGCTGGAAGAAGGGGAAGAGCGATATGATCGACCTGGTGGAGGAGCTCGAGCGGGATCACCTCAACATGGCGGCGCTGCTGCGCGTGCTGGAGCAGCAGGTCGAGGTCTTTCGCCGGGGTTACCGGCCCGACTACGAGATCGTCCAGGCGATCATGGAGTACTTCCTCGATTATCCCGACCTGATCCACCATCCCAAGGAGGACATCCTGGCCCGCCGCCTGATGGCCAAGGGCGGCGAGGCGGCCGCGATCCTGGCCAGCCTGCCGGACCAGCACGCCGAGCTCGGCCGGCTGACCCGGAGCTTCGCCAACGTGCTGATGAACGTCCTCGATCATGCCGAGCTGGAGCGGGACCGCTTCGTCCACGCCGCCGAGGACTTCATCGAGGCCCAGCGCCATCATATGGAGATGGAGGGCCAGCACTTCTTTCCGCTGGCGCGCCACGCGCTGACGCCCGACGACCTGACCGATGCCGCGCTGGAGGCCCTGGAGCGCGAGGACCCGCTCTTCGGCCACCAAGCCCAGCCGCGCTTCGACGCCCTGCGCCGGGCGGTCCTGGAAGCGGAGCCCGGCTGAGCCTTCGAAGCGTCTCCGTTCGATCTAGCGGCCGAGGTCCGGCTCGTCCTCGCGGCCCTGGACCATGGAGCGCAGCAGGCGCGAGGCCGCAACGTCCAGCATGCCGCCCCGGAAGGAGGCCCGGACGATCTCGAAGACGCTGTCGCGGTCGAGCTGGATCGAGATGCAGCCCTCGCCCTCGGCGTCGATCTCCATCTCCAGGTGGCTGCGGTTGGCGGACACCGAGAGCCGCTCGCTCTTCAGCGACTTGCGCGCGCCCTTGACGTCGATGGAAACCTTGGTCTGCATGTCCGGCCGGTCCTTA
>JASJBF010000070.1 GCA_030066685.1 Kiloniellales bacterium
CGATGCAGCAGGTCGAGCGGGGCCGGCTCGAGCTCGACGCGCCGGCCAAGGCGGTGATCCCCTACCTCGGCGAGGTCCAAGTTCTGGACGGCTTCGAGGACGACGGCGAGCCGCGGCTGCGGACACCGAAGGGCGACATCACCCTGCGGCAGCTGCTGACCCACACCGCCGGCTTCTCCTACGAGATCTGGAACGCCGACATTCTCCGCTACCAGCAGGCCACCGGCACCCCGATGATCACCACCTGCGAGGATGCCGCCCTGACCACCCCGCTGCTCTTCGATCCCGGGACCGACTGGGACTACGGCATCAACATCGACTGGGCCGGCAAGCTGGTCGAGGCGGTCTCCGGCCGGAAGCTCGGCGATTACCTCGCGACCGAGGTCTTCGAGCCGCTCGGAATGACCAGCACCGCGTTCAGGATCACCGAGGAGATGCGCGCTCGCCTCGCCAGGATCCACCAGCGCGGTGAGGACGGCTTCGAGGTGCTCGACCTCGAGATCCCCCAGGCGCCCGAGTTCGAGATGGGCGGCGGCGGCCTCTATGCGACCCTCGGCGACTACGCCCGCTTCCTGCGGATGATTCTGAACAAGGGCGAGGGCGACCACGGCCGCGTTCTGAAGCCCGAGACGGTCGAGACCATGTCCGTGAACCAGATGGGCGACAACCGGGTCCGGGGCCTGAAGACCGCGATGCCGGCGCTGTCCAACGACGCCGAGTTCTTCCCCGGCATGGCCAAGACCTGGGGCCTCAGCTTCATGATCAACACCGAGCCGGCGCCGACCGGACGCTCGGCCGGCAGCCTGGCCTGGGCGGGGCTGGCCAACTCCTATTACTGGATCGATCCGGCCAAGGGCATCGCCGGCGCCTATGCGACCCAGATCTTGCCCTTCGTAGACGAGAAGTCGCTGCCGCTGTACTTCGACTTCGAGACGGCGGTCTACGACGACCTGGGCTGAGGGGCGGGGGCTCGGTGTCGGGCTTCGATCCGCCGGGAAGCTGGCGGCCGCGCGGCCGGGGCTTCAGCATGGGACGGGTCCAGGGCGCGGGCCGGGTGATTCACCTCACGGGCCAGGTCGCCTGGAACGAGGCGGAAGAGATCGTCGGGCGCGGCGACGTGCGGGCTCAGACCCGGCAGTGCTTCCGGAACATCGCAGCGGTGCTGGGCGCGGTCGGCGGCACCCTGGAGGATGTCGTCTCGATCACGACCTACTTCACCGACTGTGCCCAGCTGCCGGCGATTCAGGAGGTCCGCGCCGAGGTCTTCGGCCCCGCGGGCGGGCCGGTCAGCACCTCGGTCATGGTGGCGGGGCTCGGCCATCCGGACTTCCTGGTCGAACTGACCCCGATCGCCGTGGTCCCCGAAGTCCGCTTCAGGGACCCCGCCGCGACCTGACCCGAACTCGGCTGCGCTGCGCCCTGGCGCTCCGGGCATGGCGGAGAGGGGGAACGGGAGAGGGAGCCCTGCCGTCGGGCACCGCGGCACCGCAGACCTCGGCCGCCGCCCGAAGATGGTCATGATTCGGTCACGCGATCTCCTCGCTTCCGGCCCGCTTTCGCCGGATCGGCCCGCAATCTTGGCGGTCATGCTTACGGCGCACCTTCCAGCAGGCTACGTCTTGGGGCGGGCGATCTCCGGCCGCCGGCCCCGGGTCGAGCTCCTCTACCCGGCGATGCTCGGCGCGGTGATCCCCGACATCGACATGCTGTTCTTCCATCTCGTCGACCAAGGCAGCTTTCACCACCACCTTTACCCGGCGCACTGGCCGCTGTTCTGGGCCGGGCTCTGCCTGCCGCTGATCGTCTCGGCCAGCCTCGCCGGCTGGACGCTGCTGCGCGACGCCACCCTGGCCTTCTTCCTCGGGGTCCTCCTGCACCTCGGGCTCGATTCCATCGCCTCGCCGGTCTACTGGCTGATGCCCCTGGCCGAGGGCCGGGTCGAGCTGGTCGAGGTCCCGGCCCGCTACCGCCACTGGATCATCAGCTTCCTGCTCCACTGGACCTTCCTGCTGGAGATCGCGATCTGGTTGGTCGCCGGCTGGCTCTTCTTCCGCCCGCGGCCGCGCCGCCGGATCTTCGCGACCCAGCACTGAGCTTCTAGATCCGGAGTGGATCGTCTAGGTTTCCGTCATGACGGAGACCGCTCTCCCCGTGATCGACATGGCGCCGCTCTTCGGCAGCGATGACGCGGCGCGCGCCGAGATCGCGCGGGCGATTCGGGCGGCCTGCCGGGACAGCGGCTTCTTCTATGTCGCGGGTCACGGCGTCGGGGCGGAGGTCCTGGCGCGCCTGGAGGCCGAGAGCCGGGACTTCTTCGCCCGGCCGACGGTCGAGAAGATGGAGATCGCCATGGCCAGGGGCGGGCCGGCCTGGCGCGGCTTCTTCCCGGTCGGGGCCGAGCTGACCTCGGGGCGGCCGGACATCAAGGAGGGGCTCTACTTCGGCAGCGAGCTGCCGCCGGAGCACCCGCGGGTCGCCGCCGGCTGGCCGCTGCACGGCGCCAACCTCTGGCCGGCCGGGGTGCCGGGCCTGCGTCCGGCGGTCGAGGCCCACATGGCGGCCACGACCCGCGCGGCCCGGGTCCTGCTGGAGGGGGTGGCCCTGAGCCTCGACCTGAAAGCCGACTACTTCCGCGTCCACTATACCGCCGAGCCGACGGTGCTGTTCCGGGTCTTCCACTATCCGGCGCGCGCGCCCGCCGGCCTCGACGAGAGCGAGACCTGGGGCGTCGGCGAGCACAGCGACTACGGCCTCTTGACCCTCTTGGCCCAGGACCGCCACGGCGGTCTGCAGGTCAAGACGCCGCGCGGCTGGATCGAGGCGCCGCCGATCCCGGGCACCCTGGTCTGCAACATCGGCGACATGCTGGACCGCCTGACCGGCGGCTGGTTTCGCTCGACCGCGCACCGGGTTCGCAACCTCAGCGGCCACGACCGCCTGTCCTTCCCGCTGTTCTTCGATCCCGACTTCGCCGCCGAGATCCGGCCCCTGCCGCAGGCCGCGGCCGCGCCCGAGACCGGCGAGCCGCGCTGGGACGGCGCCGACCTCCAGGCCTTCGAGGGCACCTACGGCGACTACCTCCTGGGCAAGGTCGCCAAGGTCTTCCCCGAGTTGCGCAAGCAGGTGCTCTGAGCAGGAACGTGCCCCGAAGCGGATCACGATTGTCCCCGGCTGCTCACCGTCTAGAACCCCGTCCTTTTCACCTATGACGGCGTCGATCAGATGGGCCTCGCGATCGAGATCGCGCAGGCCCTGGAACAGATGCGCTTCACCTTCGCCGCCTATAACGCCGGGCCCGGAAACGTCGCCAAGGCCCGCCGCCGGCCCTTCGCAGCGGCCGCGGGCCGGGGTCTTCACCCTTTGTTAAGGGGCGTCGCCTTCGAATCCTCTACGGCTTCCTGCTAGACTCGCAGGCGGCGATTCGCGGCTTTTCGGAGCGCAGTGCCATGGCGAAAGCGCGGCTCTATCTGCTGGCCGGTGGTTGCCTCGTGGTTCTGCTCGCGCTGGCCGTCTTCCTGGTCGATTTCCGGTCCGGCCGTGAGGTGGAGGACGCTGGCGCGCCCGCGGATCCCTCGGACCCGGCCGCAGTATCCGAGGCGCCGGAGGTCTACGACCCCGACGCGGCGCCCGGGAGCGACGCCGAAGCCGAGGACGTGATCCTCGAGCACGCCATGAAGCCCTGGACCGGCGACTTCGACGGCATGGTCGAGCGCGGCTTCGTCCGGCTGCTCACCGTCTACAATCCGATCTACTTCACCTACGACGGGGTCGAGCAGAAGGGCCTGACCGTCGAGCTGGCGCGGGCCCTGGAGAAGCATCTGGTCAAGGCCGCCGGCCGCAAGCGGGGCCGACTCGACGTGGTCATCATCCCGGTCGCGCGCGACAACCTGCTGCCCTTCCTGCTGGCCGGCAAGGGCGACTTGGTGGCGGCGAACCTGACCATCACCCCGGAACGCAAGGCCCAGGTCGACTTCACCGACCCGGTCTATCCCGGAGTCGACGAGCTGGTCGTCACCGGGCCCGCGATCCCGCCGATCGCCAGCCTCGACGCCCTGGCCGCGACCGAGGTCCTGGTCCGCGAATCGAGCAGCTACTTCGAGCATCTCTCCGCGCTGAACCGGCAACGCAGCCGGGAAGGCCTGCCGGAGATTCCGGTCGCCGCCGCCGACGAGCGCCTGGAGGACCACGACCTGCTGGAGATGGTCAACGCCGGCCTGATCCCGGCGGTGATCGTGGACAGCCACAAGGCCGCGCTCTGGGCCCAGGTCTACGAGAACATCGAGGTCCACCAGGACCTGGCGATCCACCGGGACGGCAATATCGCCTGGGCCCTGCGCAAGCGGAGCCCCAAGCTCCTGAAGGCCGTGAACGATTTCGTCCGCAAGGCGCGCAAGGGCACCCTTTTGGGCAACGTCTTGATCGAACGCTACCTCGGCGACCCCCGCCGGATCGACAACGTGCGCACCGGCAAGGCGCGGCAGCGCTACGAAGCGACCGTCGCCGTCATCCGCGAGTACGCCGAGCGCTACGACTTGGACTGGCTGATGATCACCGCCCAGGGCTACCAGGAATCCAAGCTCGACCAGAGCAAGCGTAGCAAGGCCGGAGCCGTCGGGATCATGCAGGTCCTGCCCTCGACCGCCGCCGATCCCAACGTCGGCATCCAGGGCATCGATCAGATCGAGCCCAACGTCCACGCCGGGGTCAAATACCTGCGCTTCGTCAAGGACCGCTACTACAGCGATCCCGTGATCTCGCCCTTGGACCAGGTGCTCTTCGCCTTCGCCGCCTATAACGCCGGGCCCGGCAACATCGCCAAGGCCCGCCGCCGGGCGGCCAAGATGGGGCTGGACCCGAACCGCTGGTTCGGCCAGGTCGAGATCGCCGCCGCCCGGACCATCAGCCGCGAGCCCGTGGTCTACGTGCGCAACATCTACAAGTACTACATCGCCTACCAGCGCATCGCTGCCCTGACAGCGGCCAAGCCGACGCTGATCGACTAACCATCTGGCGGTCTTCGGCTGTTTTGGCCAGAATGCCGGCCGGATCCGGCCGCAAGGGGAGGCGAGGTGCGATGCCGATCGGGAGCCGCTATCTCTTCATCGCGAGCATGGACGTGGCGCCGGACAAGGAGGCGCTGTTCAACGAGGTCTACGACCGGGAGCACGTGCCCAACCTTCTGAAGGTCCCCGGCGTTCTCGCCGTGACCCGGATCAAGGGCGAGGCCTTCGCCGTCGCCATGGGCGGCGAGCGCCGCGAGGTCCCGGCCGAGAGCCCGGTCTACAGCGCGATCTACGAGATCGAGGGCCCCGAGGTCCTGACCAGCACCGCCTGGGCCGAGGCGGTCGAGGCCGGTCGCTGGCCCGGCGAGGTCCGCCCCTTCACCAGCAACCGCCGCCACCGGCTCTGCAAGGTGCTGTAACCGGCCTCAGTCCTTCGCCGCCCGCGCCCTCAAGGCCCGGCGCCCGGCGAAGAACCAGGCCAGCGCCAGGAACTGCAGGCCGAGCAGAATGGCGAAGCCCATGCGGTAAGCTTCCGGCGCATAGCCGCCCTCGGGCCCGGCCGGGAAGAGGTCGATGATTCCGCCCAGGGCGTACTGAACGGCGAAGGCGGTGCCGAAGATCAGCAGGTTCATCGCCGTGTTGGCGCGGCCCGAGAGCGCCGCCCCGAAGTGCGAGGACAGCCAGGGATAGGCCAGGATCGCGACCTGCCCGGTCATGCCGAAGACAATCCAGAGCAGAACGCCGATCCCGGTCCACTCCAGCAGGATGCCGAGCTGCACCGCGAAGAACACGGCCAGGAAGCCGAGCATCACGGTGAGCACCGAGACCCCGCGCCGCACGAATACGTCGGCCACGGCGCCGCTGCCGAGCACGCCGACCAGGAAGCCGGCGGCCATGGCGAAGAGGGTCTCGGCCACCCCGGCCCGGTCGAGCCCGGCGACGTCGCGCAGCCAGGGCCCGGCCCAGAGGGTCTGGATCGCGATGTGCGTGCCGGCGGTGCTCATCAAGAGCGGCGCCAGGACCCAGAAGGCGCGGGCCCGGAAGATCCCGCCCAGGCCGGCGAGCTGCCGGCCCAGGGGCTCGGGTTCAGCCCCGCCGCGGCGCTCCGGCACCACCAGGAAGATGACCAGCGCCACCGCTAGGCAGAGCCCGGCCAGGCCCAGGAAGGCGTCGCGCCAGCCCCAGGCCTGGACCGCCCACTCCATGGGCAGGGTCGCGACCAGCAGGCCCAGCGCCCCGAAGGACATGACGCAGGCGTTGGCCAGCGGCCGGCGCGGCTCCGGCACCCAGAGCACCACCGCCTTGAAGCCGCTCATCAGCCCGCCGGCGAAGCCGAGCCCGATCAGCGCCCGCGCCGCGGTCAGGGTCGCGACGTCCCGCCCCAGGCCGAAGAGCAAGGCCCCGGCCGCCGCACTGCAGACCAAGGCCGCCTGCACCCGCCGCGGCCCGTAGCGGTCGAGCAGCAATCCCAGCGGCAGCTGGAAGGCCGCGAAGGCGAAGAGATAGGCCGAGGTCACCAGCCCCAGCTCCGCCGCCGACAGCCCCACGTCGGCCACCAGGTCCGGCGCCACCACCGCATTCACCGCCCGGAAGAGGTAGGAGAAGAAGTAGCCGAGCGCGAAGGGCCCCAGCGCCGTGAGGACGGTGACAGTGGTGGGCGTGACGTCGACGTGCTTCGGAGCGGCGGTCATGATTCCTTGATGGTCTCGTTGTTTCGGCGCCCGGACAAGGACCGTGGAGAACGGCCACGCGTGAGCGCTATCAAAAGCCTCGCTTGTTGTCTCGTAGCAGATGGCCGAGGGCGCTTCAGCCTTTGCGACGTGCCGCACCCATTCTTCGGCCAAAGCGCGAGCGTCCTTCGGTTCCGCGTCTCCTCAATTCGTGATAACTCCTTCGTTGCAAGGTGCGGTTGCGTCTGATCCGGGGGGTGACATGGCGATTCGAGCTGAGGGGGACGGGGTGACCGTCCGGGCGATTCCGGGCACGCGCTCGGTGCTGCTTGCGATGGATGCGGAGCCGGCGGCGCGGTCCGGGCTGCTGGGATTTGCGATCGGCAAGCGGCAGGCGAGCGGGGAGGTGGACTGGCTGCGGGGCTTCAAGTTCTTCGAAGCCCTGGACGACGATCCCCAACCCGGCGAGCGCCGCTCGACCTTCGACCATCCGATCCAGAGCTTCCTCTGGGGCGACTACGCCGCGGCGCCGGACAGCCGGATCACCTATGTCCTGCGCGCCCTGCGCGGATCGCCGCAGGCCCTGGAGCGCGACCCGGAGATCGAGCTGACCGTCCGCACCGCCAGCGAGGAGGCCGGCGAGCAGAGCGTCTATTTCAACCGCGGCGCCGTGCCGAGCCAGGCCTTCGCCGACCGCTTCGGCAACGTCGGGCCGAGCGACGACGAGAAGGTCGATCCGGGCAACGAGAAGGTGATCTGGCTGTCCCGGGGGCTCCTCGAGGCCGCGCTGGGATTCATCGCCCAAGCCAACGGGCCCCGCTTCGAGCTGCGCGTCGCCGCCTACGAGTTCCACTACGCGCCGATCCTGCAGGCGCTGCGAGCGGCCGGCGGGACCGGCGCCAGGGTCCGGATCTCCTTCGACGGCGGCGATCAGAAGCGCGACGGGACGATCACCCCGACCAGCACCAGCCGGGCCAACCTGGAGGCCATCGCGGAGGCCGGGCTCGAGACCGCGGCCAACGTCGAGCTCCTGCCCCGCACGCTCTATTCGAGCATTCCCCACAACAAGTTCATGGTGCTGCTCGACGACGGCCGGCCGATCCAGGTCTGGACCGGCTCGACCAACCTTACGCCCTCGGGCTTCCTCGGCCAGAGCAACGTCGGCCACCTCGTGCGGCGCCAGGACACGGCGGAGTCCTTCAACCGCTACTGGGAGGCGCTCGCCCGCGACCCGGGCACCCGCCAGTTCAAGCCGCAGATCATGGAGATCTCGCCGTCTCCGCCGGACGCGGGCCTGCCCGAGGGGATCACGACCGTCTTCTCACCGCGGCGGTCGGGGATGATGGAATGGTATGCGGCGCGCCTCGGCGAAGCGGAATCCAGCGTCATGTTCACCGCCGCCTTCGGCGTCGCGCCGCAGCTCGCCGCAAAGTTCGCCGAGGACCGCGACTTCCTGCGTTTCGTGCTGATGGAACGCAAGGACCGCAACCCCGAGGAGCAGGCGCAGCTCGAGTCGGACCGCGACACGGTCAT
>JASJBF010000071.1 GCA_030066685.1 Kiloniellales bacterium
TTCGGCCCGGTGCTCTCGATCATCCCCTTCGAGACCGAGGAGGAGGCGGTCGCGATCGCCAACGACACGACCTACGGCCTGACCAACTACGTGCAGAGCCAGGACGGGGCGAAGCGCAACCGGGTCGCGCGGGGGCTCCGCTCCGGCATGGTCGAGATGAACGGCCAGTCGCGCGGCGCCGGCAGCCCCTTCGGCGGGGTCAAGGCCTCCGGCAACGGCCGCGAGGGCGGCGTCTGGGGCCTGGAAGACTTCTGCGAGGTCAAGGCGGTCAGCGGCTGGGGCGAGTGACGAGGCCCGCTCGGACGGGTTGCCAGTCGAGGGCGAGATCCCCTCGCCCCGCTGCCTTTTCGCGCGCGAGCATCGCAGACCGGACATCCACGCAACGCTCTGGCTGGGGCCGGTAGTAACTCCTTATTCGGCCCTTGCGGGCCATGTTGGCCTATTCAGCCAATCTGGAATTCGGTGCTAGTGTTCTAATTCGAATGTGGCCGGGCCGATGGCAGGAGGGATGCCATGGATGTTCGCGCTTGGCTCGATGAGATCGGTCTGGGGCAATATGGAGAACTCTTCGTCGAGCACCGCATCGGCTTGGATGTCATCCCGGACCTGACCGACTCCGATTTGGAGAAGCTCGGCATTCCACTCGGTGACCGAAAGCGGCTGCTCAAGGCCGTCGCTCGTCTCGCCGAGCATTCAGCAGACCGCGAGGCGGCTAAGGGTCTTCCGGTGGGCTCGGCGGGGGCCGAACGTCGGCAGCTGACCGTGATGTTTTGCGACCTGGTCGGCTCGACCGCACTATCGACGCGGCTCGACCCGGAGGAGATGCGCGAAGTCATCCGTGACTACCAAAACGCGGTCGCTCGTGCGGTCGGCCCCTTCGATGGAAACGTCGCCAAATTCATGGGTGACGGCGTGCTGGTCTATTTTGGCTATCCGAAAGCCCATGAAGACGATGGGGAGAGGGCCGTGCGGGCCGGACTTGCCGTCACGACGGCAGTCCGGGGCCTGCAAACGCCTGCCCATGAAGCCTTGTCGGCGCGGATTGGCATCGCCACTGGCCTGGTCGTGGTGGGCGACCTCGCCGGCGAGGACGCTGTAGAGGAGGAGGCCGTGGTCGGCGAAACGCCGGCCCTGGCAGCACGGCTGCAAGCCATCGCCGAGCCGGACACCGTCGTCATCAGCCCGCGCACGCGGCACTTAGTCGGTGGCTTGTTCGAGTACGAAGATTTGGGTCGACAACGACTGAAGGGCATCGCTGAACCGGTCAGGGCGTGGCGCGTGCTCCACGAACGCCGGATGGAAAGCCGCTTCGAGGCGACACATGTGGCCGACCTTACGCCCTTCGTCGGCCGCGATCAGGAAGTGGCGCTGCTACTGGACCGCTGGCGGCTGGCCAAGGATGGCGAGGGACAAGTGGTGCTGCTGTCCGGCGAACCCGGAATCGGCAAGTCTCGGATTATGCAGACCCTTCGCGAACACATCGCGGCCGAGCCGCACACGCGGCTCCGCTATCAATGCTCGCCGTACCATACCAACAGTGCCCTGTTCCCGATCATCGCTCAGCTTGAGCTTGCCGCGGGGTTCGCATCCGAGGAAACGCGCGAGCGAAAGCTGGAGAAGCTTGAGACCTTACTCGCCAAGTCGTCGGAAAACGTCGAGGACGTGGCGCCGTTGCTCGCGGCGCTGCTGTCACTGTCCACCAATAGCCGCTACCCGCCGCTCGAGCTGACCCCACAACGTCAGAAGGAGAAGACACTCGAGGCGCTGATCGACCAACTCGTCGGCCTCGCCGAGCGACGGCCGGTGCTGATGGTCTTTGAGGATGCGCACTGGATCGATCCGACGACACGAGAATTGCTGGAATTGACGGCGGACCGCTGTCGCGACAAGCGCGTGTTGTTGGTCATCACCTTTCGGCCCGATTTCGAGTCAAACTGGACTCGCTATTCGCATGTCACCTTGTTTTCGCTCGCACCCTTGGGGCGCCGCGACCGCACGGCAATGGTGGCGCATTTGACCCGAGGCAAGAGCCTGCCCCGGGAGGTCATCGATCAGATCGTGGCCAAGACCGACGGTGTGCCGCTATTCATCGAGGAGCTGACCAAAGCCGTTCTGGAGTCCGGTCTCCTCAAGGACGAAGGGCGCCGTTATTCCTTGATCGGCCCGCTGCCGCCGCTCGCCATCCCAGAGACGCTAAAGGATTCCCTGATGGCACGGCTCGACCGGCTGCCGCAGGTTAAAGACGTCGCGCAGATCGGCGCCGTGATCGGCCGTGAGTTCTCCTATGAACTCGTGGCGGCGGTTGCGGCCGTGGGCGAAGACGACCTGCAGAAGGGACTCGAGGAACTCGCCGAGACAGAACTCGTGTTCCAGCGCGGCACACCACCGCGATCAACCTACCTATTCAAGCATGCTCTGGTGCAGAACGTCGCCTACGAGTCCCTACTCAAGCGCAAACGCGAGCGGCTACACGCGCGCCTCGCCGAGGTCTTGGAGGCGCAGTTTCCAGAGAAGTCGAAAGTCGAGCCGGAAATCTTGGCCCATCATTTCACCGAGGCCGGCCTGGTCGAGCGGGCAATCGGATATTGGCACGCGGCCGGGCAACGGGCGAGCGAACGCTCGGCCAGTCTGGAGGCCGTCGCCCACCTGGACAAGGGGCTCGCCCTCCTCAACAGCCTTCCCAAAACGCCCGAACGGGCGAGGCAGGAGCTTGAGCTACAGCTGGCCTTTTGTTCAGCGCTGATTCAGACCAAGGGTCAGGGCGCGTCGGAGTTGGAGCCGCATTATCTGCAGGCCCGTCACCTCTGCAGAGAGGTGGGCGATCAGTCTCGGCTGTTCACGGTGACCTTTGGCCTCTGGAATCTAAACGTCTCTCGCCTTCGACTGGAAGCGGCGAAGGATTTGAGCGAGGACCTGCTCGCCCTCGCCCTGCAACAAACTGACCCTAGTTTACACCTGCAAGGCCACCACGCGGGCTGGACCACCAAGTTCTATTTGGGAAAGCCGGGGCCCTGCGTTGAGCACGCCGACCAGGCCTCACGCCTTTACGACCGCGAGCAGCATGCCTCGCACAAGTTCCTCTACGCAGGTCACGATCCCGGCGTGTGCAGCCGAAACTACAGTGCCCTGTCCTTTGCTCTTCTCGGGTATCCGGATCAAGCGGCAGGCCGTGCGCAAGAAGCCGTCGTCCTGGGCCGCGACATTTCGCATCCCTTCAGCCTCGTGCTGGCACTCGTGTGTTCCGCTTTGGTCCATCAGTTCCGGCGCGAAGCCGATCCGGCGCGAGTATTCGCCGAAGCCGCGATGGCACTCTGCGCGGAGCAGGGGGTCGCGCCGCAGTATCTGGCAACCGCGCGCGTTATTCACGGCTGGGCAACTGCGATCGAAGAGGACGTGGGAAAGGGCATCGACGGCATCCGGAACGGTCTTGATGCGCTGACCGCCACGGGGGTCGCACTCCGCCGCTCTTACTGCCTCAGTTTGCTCGCGGAAGCTTATCACCGAGATGGCAATCGAGACGCGGGCCTCGAAGTGCTGACCGAAGCTAAAGCTCTTTGCGAGACAACAGGCGAGATATGGTGGGAAGCAGAAATCCACCGGATGATGGGCGAACTCATGGTCGAGCAAGCGGCCGGGGATGAGCATGAGGGCTCAGCTCGTTTGCTCCGCGCTTTGGAGATCGCTCGGCAGCAGAGCGCCAAGTGGCTCGAACTCCGCGCGGCGATGAGCCTCGCGCGGCTATCGCGTCGGCAAGGCGAATTGGCCGAGGCGCGAGAAGCACTCGCGCCCACCTACGAATGGTTCACCGAAGGGTTCGACACGCCGGATCTGAAGACCGCCGAGAAGCTGCTGGACGAGCTGGTTTGAGTCTGTTTATGGCTAGGAATTGCGATAGGCTTGGGTCTGGCTCGAGCGGCCGATTGCCGGGCCTTTGGCGGGTCCCGGTAGAACGCATCTTGTCTCTCCTGCGGCCGGGCCGAAGGACAGGTAGCTATGCCTGATCTCTACGCTCAGATCACCGAAGTCCCCGACGACATCGTGGCGATGCTGGTCGATTCCTTGGAGACCCGGGCGCGCGATCCCGAGATGGTGGCGATGCGGCGGCGCTATTTCGACTGGCTCGACCTTCCAAAGGGCGCCCGGGTCGTGGAGATCGGCGCCGGGCCCGGCGACGTCACGCGCGACCTGGCGGCGCGGCCGGAGGTTGGCACCGCCGTGGGCCTCGACCCCTCCGCGCTCATGGTCGCCCGGGCTCGGGAAAAGCATGGCGACGTGCCGGGGCTCAGCTTCGAGCGGGGCGATGCCCGGGAGCTGCCCTTCGAGGATGCGAGCTTCGACGCGGCGGTCTTTCACACCTGCCTCTGCCACGTTCCGGGGCCGGACAAGGCGCTTCTCGAGGCCCAGAGGATCCTGAAGCCGGGTGGCTGCCTCGCGGTCTTCGACGGCGACTACGCCACCACGACCGCTTCGCTCGGCGAGGGCGATCCGCTGCAGAACGCCGTCGAGGCGACCGTCGCCAACCTGGTGCACGACCGCTGGCTGGTCAGGAGCCTCGAGCCCAGGATCTCCGATGCCGGCTTCACGATCACCCGCCGGGATGCGCACCCCTATCTGAGCAAGGGCGAGCACGCCTACTTCCTGACGCTCGTCGACCGCGGCATCGACTTCCTGGTCTCCGGCGGCGCCTTGAACGAAAAGGCCGGAGACGGTCTGAAGGAGGAGGCGCAGCGACGGGTCGAGACCGGCGCCTTCTTCGGCTTCATCTCCTTCGTGAGCGTGATCGCCAAGAAACAAGGGGCCGGCGCCTGACGATGCCCTCGCCTGCCGCGGCCGGCGGCAAGGCGGCCCGAAGTTGTGGGCGCCTATCCCGGTCATGCCGGCCGTGGGGAGAGGCTGCGATCCGCCCCACCGTCTTCGCCGACGTCAGCAACGACATGACAATCGCGCGCGAGGAGATCTTCGGCCCGGTGCTCTCGATCATCCCCTTCGAGACCGAGGAGGAGGCGGTCGCGATCGCCAACGACACGACC
>JASJBF010000072.1 GCA_030066685.1 Kiloniellales bacterium
GCCGGCGCCCAGCCCTACTACGTCGAGGCCTACCCGATGATCGAGTACTCGATGTACGGCGGCGTGCCGCTCAAGACGCTCAAGAAGGCCCTGCTCGACCTGAAAGCCGAGGGCAAGCTCGATAAGGCCAAGATGGTCCTCCTGACCAACTGCACCTTCGACGGCCACATCTACAACGTGAAGCGGGTCATGGAGGAGTGCCTGGCGATCAAGCCGGATCTGGTCTTCCTTTGGGACGAGGCCTGGTACGCCTTCGCCCGCTTCTCGCCACTCTATCGCAGACGGACGGCGATGGGGGCGGCGCCCGCGCTGCACGCGCGCTACCAGAGCCCCGAGTATCGGGAGGAGTACGAAGCCTTCAAGAAGAAGGCCGGAAAGATGGACCCGAAGGATCCCAAGCTGCTCGACATGCATCTGCTGCCCGATCCGGACAAGGTGCGCATCCGGGCCTACGCGACTCATTCCACCCACAAGTCGCTGTCGGCCCTGCGGCAGGGCTCGATGATCCACGTGCACGACGAGGACTACGAGGCATTGGTCCACGAGCCCTTCGAAGAGGCCTTCATGACCCATACCTCGACGTCGCCCAACGCCCAGATCATCGCCTCCCTCGACTTGGCGCGGCGCCAGGTCGAGCTCGAGGGCTACGAGCTCGTGCGTGAGCAGATCGCGCTGGCGCTCACGCTTCGTCACGAGGTCAACACCAACCCGCTCATCTCCAAGTACTTCCGGATCCTGACGCCGGCGGAGATGGTGCCCGAGCAGTTCCGCACGAGACCGATCAACGAGTACACCGATCTGGACGTCACCTGGACCGACGTGGTCAACGCCTGGGATAACGACGAGTTCGTCCTCGATCCGACGCGCCTCACGCTCGTCTGCGGGACGGCGGGCTTCGACGGCACGTCGTTCAAGTTGGAGCTGATGGACAAGCACGACATCCAGCTCAACAAGACGTCGCGCAACTCCGTGCTGTTCCAGTCCAACATCAATAACACGCGGAGCGCCACCTCCTACGTCATTTCGACCCTGGCAAAGATCGCGGCCGATCTCGACAAGCAGCTCGAGGGCGGCGACACCGGCGCCGTGAAGGCATTCAGGAGGCGGGTCAAGTCGCTCATGGAGGATGTGCCGGACCTGCCGAACTTCAGCCGCTTCCACGACGCCTTCCGCGACAACCCGAAAGGCAAGACCCTCGAAGGGCACATGCGGCTCGGATACTTCGAGGCCTATCTCCCGGAGGACTGCGACCACATTCCGATCAACAGCAAGGAGATGGACGACCGCCTGAAGAATGGGCCCGAGGTCGTCTCGGCGAACTTCGTGATCCCCTATCCTCCGGGCTTCCCGATCATGGTGCCGGGCCAGGTGGTCACGCGGGAGATCATCGATTTCATGCTGGCCTTGGATGTGAAGGAGATCCATGGCTACAACCGGGATGCCGGTCTCAAGACGATCAGGCCGGAAGTTCTGAAGAACCTGAAGAAGGGCCGGGCGGCATAATTGGGCGGTCTGCCGTCCGTTCCGGCGGCCTCTGCACGACGGATCTCGACCGGGGGTTGGTCGGCAGGACGTAGGTGTACGCCGCCGGAAGAATGTCTCGGGTGTCGGCGAGGCTAGGGGCCCAAGCCGGCACCCGAGACCCATTCCGGCCCTATGCGCCGGCGCCGCTGGCGGATAAGATCACCCCGCCGAGACGGGCATGGTGAAGGAAAGCGGACCGGAAGCGATGAGCCCTGCACGAAGCTTGACCCGAAGGTCGTTCCTGAGGGCCGCCGGCGCCGCAGGCCTCGCCGCCGGCACCGGCGGGCTCGGCAGCCGCGGTCTGGCCGAAGAGCCCGCCAAGCCGCGCAACATCCTGCTGATCGTCACCGACCAGGAACGCTACTTCCGCCAGGGCGAGCTGCCGCCCGGCTACCGGCTGCCGGGCCACGAACGCCTGATGCGCGCGGGGGTGACCTTCACGAACCACCAGGTCGCGTCCTGCGTCTGCACCCCGTCGCGTTCGGTCCTCTACACCGGCCAGCACATCCAGCACACCGGGATGTTCGACAACACCAACTTCCCCTGGGCCGGCAGCATGAGCACCGAGATCAACACGCTGGGCGACCTGCTGCGCGCGCGTGGCTATTTCACGGCCTACAAGGGCAAGTGGCATCTCACCCGGGAGTTCGAGACCGAGAACGACCTGCACGCGCCCAGGAAGATCTTCAGCGCCGAGATGGAGGCCTACGGCTTTGCCGACTACACCGGCATCGGCGACATCATCGCCCACACCCAAGGCGGTTTTCTGCACGACGGCGTGATCGCCGCCTATTCGCGCAGCTGGCTGCGCGGCCGCGGCCGCGAACTCCAGCGCGAGGGCAAGCCCTGGCTCCTGGCCGTGAACCTGGTGAACCCGCACGACGTCATGTACTACAACACCGATGCGCCCGGGGAGCGGATCCAGAACGACCCCAGCCTCCTGATGCGGCTCAGCCAAACTCCGCGGGCACCGCTCTATCAGCGGCGCTGGGACAACCCTCTGCCGGCGTCGCGGAAGGAAGCCCTGGACGCGCCGGGACGGCCGCCCGCGCACGCCGAGTTCCGCAAGTCGCGGGCGGCGCTGGTGGGCGCGGTTCCCAACGAAGACGAGCGTTGGCGGCGCCTGAACGACTACTATCTCAACTGCATCGCCGATGCCGACCGGCACATGGTCTCGCTGCTCGACGAGCTCGAGGCCCTCGGGCTCGCGGACGAGACCGTGGTCGTCTACACCTCCGATCACGGCGAACTGGCCGGCGCCCACGGCCTGAGCGGCAAGGGCGCGACCGGCTACCGCGAGCAGATCCACGTTCCCCTGATCATCGCGCATCCGGACCATCCCGGCGGCAGGCAGTGCGCAGCCGTCACCTCGCACGTCGACATCGCCGCGACCCTGGTCGGTCTTGCCGCCGGCGGCGCCGGTCCCGGTCTCGAGGGTTCGCCGGGAAAGGACCTGACCCCCCTTCTTGCCGATCCCGAGACGGCGGCCCTGGACGCCCTGCGGCCGGGCGCACTGTACAGCTTCAACATGCTCAGCTACCTCGATCAGAATCTGCTGGGCAGCGTCGCCAGGTTCCTGGCGGACGGCGGGCGCGCCGAGGACATCCCGGCGCAGGGCTTCCGCCCCGATTTGCGCAAGCGCGGGGCGATCCGCACGATCTACGACGGGCGCTTCAAGCTCTCGCGCTACTTCTCCCCCGAGCAGCACCACAAGCCCCGGAACCTTGAAGAGCTCATCGCGCTCAATGACCTGGAGCTCTTCGACCTCGAGACCGATCCGCTGGAGTTGACCAACCTCGCCCTCGAACGGCGGGCGAACGGCGAGCTCCTGCTCGCCATGAACGAGAAGCTCAATTCCCTGATCGCGGACGAGGTCGGAGAGGACGCCGGTCAGATGCTTCCGGGCGACGACCCGTCGCGCTGGCGTCTCGACCCGGACATCCGTCAGCTTCGCATGTAGCGCGGCCGGCGGGCGACGACCGCCGCAGCGACGGGCCCGTCGGCCGAGCCCGACCCGGAACGCTCAGGCGACGGCGACCACCCTGCCGAGCTTGTTCGCGTTGAAGGCATAGAGGGTGAAGCGTTCGGCGCGCGGCGGCACCGCCGATTCGGCGACAAACCCGCCCTCGAACTCTTCGTAGTGGCTGAAGTACCTCTCTCTGATCTCGTCGAGCGTCCGCCCGGTGAGACTCCAGATCTGCTCGAGAGTCCCGCGGTGGTGGCTGAACAGATGGACCGCGCCCAGGAGCTGGCCGCTCCGCACCAGGATCCTCAGGCGGCCGTCGCGATAGCCGGCCTCGACCTCGGGCCTGTCGATCAGCGCCCTGGCCTTTTTGGCGAGGGCCGGATCGTTGGGAATGTCCGCCAGGACCTCGCTCTCGCCGCGATGGCACATGTAGATCCTCGTTTTGTTGCAGCTCGAGGCATAGGCCCCGACGTAGAGCGGGGCGGCGTGGCTGCTTGCGAGGTCGATCTCGCTCGGCGGATCGAAATGCGCGTCGATGTGAAAATGCAGGTTGAACAGGTATCCCCTTCTGACCTTCGGCGGCAGGCGATCGTCCTTGGTGATCCCGTAGGAGAAGAGGTTCATCTCCATGACGTGCGCGAGATGGAGCGCGGCCTCCCTGCTGAAGCTCTGCCTCAGGCCCATGAGCTCCCATAGCGCGTAGTACTCGAAGCCGGCGAGGGGATGGACACCGCTGATCCTCTGCTTTAGATAGCTCTGGACTTCCTCGAAGGCCGTCTCGTCGGGCTTGCGCAGGCCCCTCAGCCTGGAACTTATCTTCGATTCCCTCGTGTCGGCACGGTAGACCTCGTGCGAGCTCCAGAAAGGCGCACGTCCGAGAAACTGATAGCCCCGTTCCGGATCCTGATAGACATCGAAAGACAGCTCGGACCCGACTTTCATTTGTTCCGCGAGCAGCCGGTCGATGGTCCGCCGCCCGGCAATATTGAACCAGGTGCGTTGCTCCAGAATGCTCACATAGGGGTCCTTCATGGCTTCGGGAAATAGCTATGAAGAGGTTTACAAAAACTTAACGCAGACCACCGTCGTCCGCGGTCCGACCACAGGCGGTTCGCCGACAAGAGGTCGAAAGGGGCCGCAAGCCTGCCGGAATTGTTAACCCTTTCTTTACTTAAGCGAAGGGCAATAGTGCGGCCGGACCTGCCTAGGTTTCGATATGGCCGCTGCCGTGAATCCTGCAAGCCTGGCCGAGGATGTCTTTATCGCTCCGGTGTCGATCGGATAATCGGATAGAGGATCAATGCTGTCTCAGACCGTTAAACAGACGCTCGATCGGGCGCGGCGGAACGCCAGCTCCCGATGTCGCGAAGAGTTCACGCTTGAAGACCTGCTTCTCGCACTCACCGAGGACTCGGACGCGCTCGACGTCTTCACCGGGCTGGGAATCGACGTAGAACAGCTGCGTCGAGATCTTCTCGTCCATCTCGATGCCGAGGCCGCGGGCCCCGGCCCTCGGCAATCGAAAGCCCCCCAGCCGACGCAGGCCCTGCTCCGCGTGATCAATCGGGCGGAGCTGCACGCCAGGTGGAGAGGCGAATCGGAAGTCAACGGACAGAGCATGATGCTCTCGCTCCTTCACGAGCAGGGCGCCCGGGCCGTCGCTTTCCTCTACAAGCAGGATACGGCACAGCAAGACCCGGACCGCGTGCGGACCGCCGGTACGTCCAAGTGGTTCGAAGACACCTCGGGCGAGACCGAAGGGGACCAGGACGACTGCGACCGGGATGGACCTGACGACGGCGCGCGGACCGCGCGCGAGGCCTACTGTGTTGATCTGAACAAGAAGGCGCGGGACGGGAAGGTTGATCCGCTGATCGGTCGAGAGCTTGAGATCGAGCGTACGATCCAGGTTCTGTGCCGTCGGACGAAGAACAACCCGCTTTACGTTG
>JASJBF010000073.1 GCA_030066685.1 Kiloniellales bacterium
CGCCGAGACCCCGCGCGGCTTCACCGGCCACGAGCACCTGGACGCCGTCGGCCTGATCCACATGAACGGCCGCGTCTACGACCCCGTGCTGGGCAGGTTCCTCTCGGCCGATCCCTTCGTGCCCAGCCCGACCGCTACGCAGTCCTTCAACCGCTACAGCTACGTAGGCAACAACCCGCTGAGCTACACGGACCCGACTGGCCTTGTTCCGGACGCAGGCGAGATGGGCCCCCACGGTCAATCGGACAACGACGGGCGCGCGAGCACTGGCAGCGCATTCGGCCAGAACCCGGACAACAGGTTCGAGTCGCCCGATACCTTCGGTCAGCAAACCACGGTGCCGGGAGGCGACATCCCCGGTGAAACAGACTGTAACTGTTACGGTGGCTTTGGCTCACAGGGCATCTTCGCTGCCGAAAGAGACGCCCTGGAACAAGGAAAGAGAACAGAAGAGAGCATTCAGGCAGATGTAGAAAAATCCCGCGAGTATGAGGGCCATAGCGGCCGCAACGGCAGAGACTACGCGCATGGCGTCCAGGTCGCTTCCGGAGACCTCTTCTCTAGCGAGGACATTTATGACGGTTCCCGCCTCAACGGCCGACGCGGGGGAGTATATTCCGCCCCCACGCTTCAGCTCGTCGATTTTGATGTCCGAGACCGACCCGGCGAGAACGAGCTTGATGAAAATGCCGCCTATTGGGCCGCTGGCGTGATCGGTGGAGTTGTTGCCCTCGCCGTGTCTTTGGAGGTCGCGGTAGCCCTCGGCCTAATCGAATCATCTGAGATCGTGGGGCTTGCAGCGATACTAGCTGCAAGAAAAGTCGCGAGGAAATATGCCGCAAGGATCTTGGGGAAAGCTCTAGAAGCGGCTGGCTTCAGGAGACCTGCAGACCATGCGGCGCACCATATAGTTGCTTTCAATGCTACATTAGCCAGCCCAGCGCGTGCCATATTACAAAGGTTCGGCATCGGGATTAATGCCGCTGAGAATGGAGTGTTTCTGCATCAGACATTGCACAATGGCATGCACACCATAAGGTACTATACTGCTGTCAACAATGCACTTCGAGCTGCGGCGCGAAGCGGAAGACGGGAGGATGTTGTGCAGGCGCTCGATAGAATTAGACAAGGACTGATCAATGGGACCTTCCCGTGATGGATCGTCGAATGAACGTGTATAGACCCCTACCGCTTGATGGCTATGAGCTCTGCCATCCTTTAAGGGATGCGGACTTCGATACAATCGATCGTTTGATCGATGGTGAGCCCCGCCAGACTGCCTGGAAGCCAATTAAAATGAAGATTCTCCGAGAGGATGAAGGACGTGGGTTACTTGAGTCTGACTCGCCGTGGCTCGGGTCTCATGCGCTCATTTTCAAGACGACAGCTGTCTCAGTTATGGGATCGCTTCTGAGAGAAAACGGCGAGTTGCTACCCTTGCATTGCCGGGCCGCTGAGGTCGTGATTTTCAATGCTACGCGCGTACTTGATGCTTTGGATGAAGCTGCGTCATCTGTTGAGCGCCTGGACGATGGGCGGATTTTGTGGGTCAATAGTTTCGCATTTTGCACTGAAGCGATACGCAATGTGGACATCTTCAGGTGTTCAACCTTGGACTCGCGTGAGGTCTTTGTCCGCGAGGCTTTTGTTGAGCTTTGGCAGTCGGCAGAGCTTCGCGGATTGAAGTTCGAGCAGGTTTGGGATTGATTCTGAGAGTTCCTGGAGTTCCGCTGGAACTCCGGGGATATGGAGTAATCGAGTTAGATTCCGGTAATTTCGAGGACATGGCTGTAATCGCGGCTGGTCGCGCTTCGGGCTCATTGTCCAGGGCCTCGGGTGAATTAGCACAAGTGGGCCACGAGGCGTGTGCGGCGCCTGCGCCTCGCCGAAGCCGCGCCGCGAGCCGCTATTCGACGCGCTAGGCGGTCAGGAACATCGCGCGTTCGAGGGCGGCGAAGAAGCGCTGGTAGGTCAGCGGGTCCTCGACTGCGGTCAGGTTGTACTGGGCGTTGGCGCGGACCAGCAGCCGGGTCTCGCCGCGGGGGCGGACGGTCACGGTCATGCGCAGGCGGTAGCCGTCGAGCTTGGTGCCGCTGACCGAGCCCAGGTTGGCGTCGGCCTTGTCGATCACGAAGCCCAGGTCCTGCAGGGTCGCGATCACCCTGCGCAGGGTCGCCCGGCGGTCCGCGGTCTCGAAGACCCGCTGCGGGATCGAGCGCAGGGCGAGCCAGCAACGCCTTCGACCCCAGGACCGGCCTGATCGACGCGATTTCGACCGACCTGGCCGGCACCGTGATCCAGGATCTGGCCTACGGCTACGGCGGCCCCGGGCGCCGGCCCGCACGCGGTGACCGGGGCCGGCGAGGACGGCTACCTCTATGACGCCAACGGCAACATGACCTCGCACATCGCCGGCGGCGCGACCCACGGCCCGTCGGTTCTGGGGGCCAGGACGCAGACGGCGGGTTCCTTTTTTCCCGACGTGCTCATGGCCGGCTTTACGGTGCCGGAGGGTGAGAACCGGGTCCTGCTGGTCGCGGTCAGCCACGAGGAAGGCACGATCGGCAGCGTGACCTTCGGCGGGCAGCCGCTGTCCCAGGTCGGCGCGCTGGTCAACGACGAGACCGGCGTCGCTCTCTTCGAGCTGCGCGAGGCGCAGCTGGGCCCGGGCGCGCAGACGGCCGACCTGGAGGTCGACTTCCTCGGCTTTTCCGACACGGAGGTGACGGCCTTCACGGTGACCGGCGTCGACCAGGCGGCGGCGGCGACGATCGCGCAGGCCGCCCAACCCGTGGCGGCAAGCTCGATCAGCGCGGATATCACCACCAGCGCCGACACGGCGATCCTGGTCAGCGCCGTCGGCTTGGATAGCCCAGCGATCTGGTCCCCCGGCGCCGGCGAGACGCAGATCGGCTACGCCGAGACCGGCGCCTTCGCCGGCGGCGCCAGCTACGAGGTCGTCGCGGCCGGCAGCCACGACATGAGCTGGTCGGGAGACCTGGCGCTGAGGCCGACCCTTCTGGTGGCGGCCTACCCCGCGGCCGAGACGGGCGGCGGCAGCAGCGTCGAGAAGACCATCGCCTGGTCCTCCTTCAACAAGCCGACCCTGATCACGGAGGTTTCCACCGGCGACGAGGCCGGCTTCACCTACGGCCCCGACCGGGCGCGGATCAGGCAGCACGTGGTCGAGGGCGGTGCCGCCCGCGACGTGATCTATATCGGCTCCCTCTACGAGCGCCGCATCCAGCTCGGCAGCCCCGACGAGCTGGTGCATTACGTCGTGGCAGGCGGCACTGTGGCGATCCACACCGTCTTCGACGACAACCTGCCGGCGACCAACAGGACCCGCTACCTCCACCGCGACCACCTGGGCTCGATCGAGACCATCACCGGCGAGACCGGCGCGGTGGTCCAGCGCCTCTCCTTCGACGCCCACGGCCAGCGCCGCCTGGCCGACTGGACCGCCGGCGACCCGGCCGCCCCCGGCGCCGAGACCCCGCGCGGCTTCACCGGCCACGAGCACCTGGACGCCGTCGGCCTGATCCACATGAACGGCCGCGTCTACGACCCCGTGCTGGGCAGGTTCCTCTCGGCCGACCCCATCGTGCCGGATCCTGAAACTACCAAGAGCTTCAACCGCTACACCTACGTCCATAACAACCCTCTATCCTTCACCGATCCCAGCGGCTTCGGATTGGATGGCCCGACTGACCATGGCCATGGCATGGATCAAGGTAAAGATCAGGCTAGCGGCATAGGGGTATCTGAGAGCTATGGCGGCGGACGGGGAACCCATGGTGGCGGTGTCGGTCCGCACGGCCACAAGAGCTACGGTGCCGACGCTCGGAACGAGCCGATGGATCATCGCGGCTTCCTGTCGTCTGGGCGCGGTTTCGCCGAGGCACTTGGTGCGGCGGCGGAAGCGGCTGGATTAGGCTTTGCTGCACTGGATCGGTGGGGAGACGATGTGCTCGGATTAGGCCTCACTCATCCGGCAAACATTGAGGATGATTTCTATACCGCAAGGAACAAAGGTGAAATAAGGAAGGCCATAGGATTGTTAGATCGAGCCAGGAGGTTCGGAGTTCTACCTGGAAAGATATCCCAAATGGTGGAAGCGCTTCAACACGCCGCCCTGCAAGGAAAAGGAGGAACCAAAGGCGTGGCATATGTAGGTGGAGCTCTTGACGAAACGCTCGAAGGGTTTGCATTTAAAGCATACTTGCGGGCGAAACGAGCTAGTTCCGCGGCCGTCTCCGCGACCGTCAATGTCGCCTATTTTTCCTGGGATGAACCTGAAGAACTTGCTGATTTTATTGAAGCACACAAGGGTGCAGTAGCAGTATTTGGGCACAGCTATGGAGCGGACACCGCGGCAGCTGTCGTTGCAGCCGGACACCGAGTCGAGTTGCTGGTTACAGTAGATCCAGTAAGTAATTTTGGAGTCGGGAGCTGGTTTGGGCCAAGTTATTCTCAGGTTCAGCTTAATGCAAGAACTTGGAGAAATTACAACGCAACCAAGGGTGATCTAACGTTTGGAAATGTCGTCGCTGGCCTTGGAGGTTCCTGGGATGGCGGGCCGAGAAGCTACTCAAAACATTTCGACAGGCCATATAATCACGGAGAAATTATGGCTGTATGCGGCTCTTTCCTCGGTTGCTGAAATGCATTCTTCAAGGAACCGTGCTATGTGGTCATGCCTATGCCTAAGACTAAGACCCGTGGCTATCTACATGATATTGCTTAACTTATGTGCTTGTGTGGCGAGCGCCCCAGAAGACGTGGAATTCGCCTCCGTACGAGCGGTTGATCAATTCAGCCAACCAGAGATCAAGATCGTGTCCATGGAGGACATATTTCGTCATCAATTTGGGATCAATGAAGGAGATGCCAAGCAGCGCCCTCACAAGCTGCTGCTGAAAATATATTTCAGTACTGAGACGGACTTGTGGGAGTTCACCCAAGGCCGGGGATACGACTTGGGTGCTTTGGCGCATTTTTGCGACGCACCAGACAAGAAGGTGCTTCTTTCTTTCATCGATGTATATTGGAACAGGCGAAGTGTCGATTCGCTGAGACGAAATCTCATACAACAAAGCATTGAGGCGGAAAACGGTCAGAGGATTGAATACTATACATTTGCTGAAGTGAAGCGAGACGAACCCGACCCGGAGTTTGTTTCCTTTGACTTGAGTCGGGATCCCAGGGATTTGTGCATCTATCTCACCGGCACCAATGGAGTATTCGCCTTTAGGTCAAATACCTTCGTAGTTCCAAAAGAAGAAATTGCTGCTGCTTTGCGTGAGTTGCCTCCGTACTTTCGTGACCAAGGCCCCAGAAGCGAGGCCCCCGAGGGCGCCAAATCAGGATCTTGAGGCAACGACTGTGCCTGCGGCGGTCTACGATCCGGGAATTCGGGGACAGGGGGAATTGCGGGAATTCCGGGAACAGTATACGGATTTCCCTAGCCTTGCTCCGCTTCCTTCGGCTTGCGCCCCGGCTTTCGGGGCAGGAGCGGACGGCCGAGACGGCGCTCCAGGCGCTGGACGAAGCGCTTGGCGCCCAGGGGCGGCCGCTGCGGCTGTGCTTGCGCTGCTCGATGTCTTCGTCCGCCATGCCGCCAGCCAGGAAGCGGGCCCAGTCGGGAACGCGTCGGAGCAGGGGCGTGACCCTAACGAGGTCGTCGTCGCGACCGGCCAGGTGGGCGCGGGCGCTCGACCAGGGCCAGATCCCGGGCTTTCGGACCAGGCGGGCGCGGACCGGGTTCAGCTCGACATAGCGGGCGGTCGCCAGCGGGTCGGCTTCGTCCATGGGTAAGGAGTGGAAGCGCTCCTGCCAGAGGTGGCCGCGCCAGCCCTTTCGAAAGTTGATCCGCGGGGTAATGCGCTGCAGCGCCTCGCCGCAGCCCCAATACCAGCGCCTGCTAGTCGACGCGCTGGGCGGTCAGGAACATCGCGCGTTCGAGGGCGGCGAAGAAGCGCTGGTAGGGCAGGGGGTCCTCGACCGCGGTCAGGTTGTACTGGGCGTTGGCCCGGACCAGCAGCCGGGTCTCGCCGCGGGGGCGGACGGTCACGGTCATGCGCAGGCGGTAGCCGTCGAGCTTGGTGCCGCTGACCGAGCCCAGG